>JBEPWY010000018.1:0-19044 GCA_041642185.1 Marivirga sp. | reverse complement strand
TATCCTTCAGGGCAACCAGTTCTTTTTTATTTTCCTGATCAAATTTATTTCCCTTATTCCAAATGGAATGGAGAAGAAAGCAGGCCTAACCTTCTCGTTTATGATTTTGCAAGTAAGAAAATAATCCTGGATGAGCCCATTGCAATTATGGAAGGCAATCATTTTATAGATAATAAGCCTATATTAAATGAAGGTAAAATTTATCTTCCCATACATGGCGTGGTTGCCTGTATAAATAAAAATAACGGAGAGTTGTTATGGCAAAAAAAGGTAAATGGAAATACTTCGTCATCAGGACTTTTATACGCGGAAAATAACTTATTGTATGTTAAGGCTGGATTTGGTTTGTATTGTATTGATCCTGAAAATGGTAATACCCTCTGGAGTAACGAGGGAAGCGAAGAGGGTAATGCTAGTCGATTACAATATCATAACGGAGTGATTTATTATATTGGAGGGGCTAAATTTAATGCTGTTGATGCCAGCACGGGAGAAAAGCTTCTAGCTTTTGAAGCTCCTTCCAGAGCTGGAGATGATGGCGCATTTTTTCAGCCAGTAATGACTGTTGATCATGAAAATGACAGGATTTATACTGCCAGCTATACACATGCTTATTGTTACCCTACTTTGAGATGATATGAAAAAACTTACAATTATTCTTTTGCTTTTAATCGCAATACTTACTGCTCAAACAGATCTGTCGGCGCAGTCATCTGTTCCAGATTTTAAATATAAATTGCTGTTTAAAATTAGTTCAGGCTATCCGGGCTTATTGTATTTAGACGAGTTAAAACAGCCTAAGCGTTTCGAAAGGGAAGCAATAATACCCTTATCGGCCGAGATTGCTTATGCCTTTTCCTATAGCCTGTCAGCCACTTTTTATTTCGGCTATGAATATGAAAAAGTATCAGGAACACTTACTGATTTCCCGGGGCCCACCAAAAGTATGGTGACAGGGCTTGGCCTCCAGTATCATTTAATTCGGAACTATAATGTCAGATGGTTTGATCCTTATGGTGGTTTAAGCTTTTATTATTACGATACCCCTTTACTACTGAAAAAGATTTCCGCTTCTTTTAGAGTGGGGGCCAACTTTTTTATTTTCAAAAATTTTGGAGCCAATATTAATGTTGGCGTAGGGGCTGCTTTAATTGAAGCAGGTTTAATTTATGGTTTGAGCTTTTGAGCTTTCACTAATTTAATTTTTCATTATTCTTATGCCTATTCTTATCCCTGATGCTTTTCTTCTCAAAATTCTTTTCCAGCGCCTCGGTAAGATTTACTCCCGTTTGGTTGGCCAGACAAATAAGTACCCACAGTACATCGGCCATTTCATCGCCTAAATCTTTATTTTTATCGCTTTCTTTAAAAGATTGCTCGCCATATTTGCGGGCAATTAATCTGGCCACTTCTCCTACCTCTTCGGTAAGTATCGCCATATTGGTGAGCTCGTTAAAATAACGAACACCTACGGTATTTATCCATTCATCTACCTTTTGCTGCGCTTCGTTGAGAGTGATATCTTTTGGTTTATCAGGCATTCAAGTTGTTTTCTGTTCTGCTATAATAATGAGTACTGTAAATAGTGCTTTAAGAGATTGATTAAGTCAACATTATTATT
The DNA here is from genome assembly GCA_041642185.1 of Marivirga sp. Taxonomy (GTDB): domain Bacteria; phylum Bacteroidota; class Bacteroidia; order Cytophagales; family Cyclobacteriaceae; genus Marivirga. The sequence continues at coordinate 17,423 of JBEPWY010000018.1, read as the reverse complement.
AATTATCTGCACTATATACTTTCTCTCCACCTATCCACGTCTGCATTACTTTTGTTCTGCGCATTTGAGCGGGTGCAATCTGCATTATATCCTGATCAAGTATTACAAAATCAGCCAATTTTCCTTTTTCAATACTGCCCTTTTCAGCCTCTTCAAACTGGCCATATGCCGCCCATAACGTCATTCCTTTCAATGCTTCTTCTCTTGATAAGGCATTTTCAGCTTGAAAGCCATCTTCAGGGAAATTATCATCGTCCTGACGAGCAACTGCGGCATGAAAACCATATAATGGATTAATATCTTCCACAGGGAAATCTGACCCTAAAATTATTTTAGCATTTTGCTTTAGTAATGCCTGGTACGCATAAGCTGTTTCTATTCTTTCTTTGCCCAGCCGTTCTTCTGCCCAGTACATATCTGAAGTGGCATGTGTAGGCTGTACCGAAGGCAGGATGTTGTAGGAGCCAAATTTTGAAATATCAGAGCCTTTCACTACCTGTGCATGCTCAATTCGCCATCTTTTATCGTTTTTCCCCTTTAGGTATTTGCCATAGATATCAGTAATTACTCTATTAGCTGAATCACCAATACAATGGGTATTCATCTGAAAATCTTTGGCCATAATTATCTTTGCAAGGCTGTCAAACCTGCCGATATCGCTCAGTAAAAATCCCGTTGTAGAAGGCATGTCAGAATAAGGCTCTACTAAACAAGCACCTCTTGAACCTAATGCACCATCCCCATAAATTTTGAAAGAGCGCACATGCATATAATCAGTTTTAATATGTCCCTGACCAAAGTAGTAATCCATATTTTCTTCGGTGGGATTAATCATGGCGTAGGTTCTCATTTTAAGGCTCCCTACCTTTTGCATACGGTCCATCAATTCCACCTGGGCACGGTCTAATCCGGCGTCAGCCAATGAGGTAATGCCTACTTTAAAACAGTTGGCCTGTCCTTTCAGCAACAACTCCTCTTTTTGTTCCGATGATAATTCCGGAATTTCTTTGCTAAGGGTGTAAATGGCATTGTCAATTAAAACACCTGTGGCTTTTCCATCTTTGAGAATAATTTCACCTCCTGATATTCGTGTTTTAGCATTAATACCAGCCAAATCGAGCCCTTTTTTATTGGTTAGCACTGCATGGGCATCTATTCTGGTAAGCATGATTACCTTATTAGGAAAAAGCAAATCTAATGTATCTCTGTCAGGAAACTCATTGTTCACCCAGTCATTTTGGTCCCATCCTCTGCCTAATATCCATTCATCTTCAGGGTATTGTTCAGCATGTTTTTGCAAACGCTGAACAATTTCCTCAAAAGATTGGGTGCCAGTTAAATCTGCGTCCTTTAAACCCATACTATAACGATAGAAATGGGCGTGCCCGTCAATAAACCCAGGATAAACCGGAGCCTGAGCCAAATCTATAGTATTGACTGACGTATAATGGTTAAGGATGTCCGGATCCTTGCCAACGGCTATAAAACGATTGTCCTTGATGGCAAAAGCACCGGTTTCATTAAATTCATCATTCGACTGGTACACTTTTCCATTGAAAAAAAGATAATCCACTTCTTCTTTTTCGCTGCATGACCAAATGAGGCAGGCTAATAACAGCAGGATAAAATTATTCTTCATAGATATTCAATTATTCATTATCAAAAAGGGTTTCCGTAAATCTTAGATGTTTAACCGAAGCACCTGAATTTTTTAATTCAATTAGCGCATCTATTCCTATTTGCAGGTGGTAGTTCACAAAATTACCTGTCACTTTCATGTCACTTTCAGCTGTTTTTACTCCATCGGGTGTCATAGGATTATCAGAAACCAAAAGCAAAGCGCCCCGAGGAATACTATTCACAAATCCCACAGAAAATATGGTAGCTGTTTCCATATCCACCGCCATAGCTCTTATTTTTTTTAAATAATCTTTAAATTCATCATCATGTTCCCACACTCTTCTGTTGGTGGTAAAAACTGTTCCTGTATAATAATCAAGCCCATGTTTCTGGATCATAGAAGATACTGCTCTTTGTAAACGAAAAGAAGGTAGGGCTGGTACCTCAGGAGGCATATAATCATTACTTGTTCCTTCACCTCTGATGCCTGCAAGAGGTAGTATTAAATCACCTATTTTAGATTTACTTTTAATTCCCCCGCATTTCCCTAGAAATAAAACTGCTTTAGGCATAATAGAAGATAATAAATCCATTACGGTAGCCGCTACTGAGCTTCCCATTCCGAAATTGATAATAGTAATGCCTTCCGCTGTTGCAGTTTGCATAGGTTTGTCTTTGCCTTTAATTTCTACATCATATTGTTTGGCAAATAAATCCACATAAGTGATAAAATTGGTCAGTAAAATATATTCTCCAAAATCCTCTAAACCTGTTCCTGTATAACGCGGCAGCCAGTTATCTACAATTTCTTTTTTTGTCTTCATAAAGTTGTTTGTGTGTTTATGGTAATTAATTCAATTTTTGATTGTTATTTTGTTGTTCCCCCATTTACAAATAGTATGGAAAAACTCAATCTCCCACCGTATGAGCCTGATTTGCAAAAATTGGATGGAAAGATACATATTTTTGATCCCATCAGGAAGAAATATTTAGTATTAAGCCCTGAGGAATGGGTAAGGCAGCATTTTTTAAACTTTTTAGTTCGTCATAAGGGTTACTCTGCTTCACTTATCAGTATGGAATCAGGCTTAAAATATTATGAGCGCCAAAAAAGAACTGATATGGTTGCCTATGGTCCAGGTATGGTTCCACTGTTGTTGGTGGAATGTAAAGCGCCTGAAATTAAAATCAATCAGAAATCATTTGCACAAATTTCTTCTTACTTCGGACAAATAAATGCAAAATTTATGTTGCTCACCAATGGAAAGGAACACTTCTGTTTTAGGCCAAATGGTAAAGAACTAAAATTTGAAGCTTCAATACCCGATTATCAGGAAGCTATTAATGGTTAAAAGGAAATAAATTATTAAGAATATAGAAAGCTTTTTCACCGGTATTTAATTCTAATCCATCAAGAGATAAAATTTGGTTAATCCCGGAAACATTAGTGGTGAAAATTGCAATATCATCAGTAAGGTCTTTGAATTTCATTTTTACCTCTTTGCACTGCATACCTGCATTTTCCATTTCTTGCATAATAAACCTTCTACTCACTCCGTTTATGCCACCACAAGCTAGAGAAGGGGTGAAAAAAACATCGTTCTTAACGGAATAGAAAAATATATTGGAATCGCTGGCTTCTGCTATATTTCCTGCCTTATCAGTTAAAACCAGCTCATCCATTTCTCTTTCTTTTTTTTCTATACCTGCCAATACATAGGGCAAGGCAGAAATAGTTTTTAAATGGCTGTAATCAGTGCCTTGTAAACAAACTGTTTTCCCAATTGCCACATTTTTGTGTTGTTTAAACGGTTTTCTGCCTGATTTTATAGCTGAGATCTGAAAATGTCCTTCTGAACTTTCAGGAGTATAAAGCCCACCTGGTGCACGCCAAAGGAGCAGTTTTATTTTCGCCCTTGTTTTCTGTAACTCATTTTCTTCTATTAATTCAATAAGGTAGTTTTGAAGCTGATCTGCATCAAATGGAATATCAATTTTTAATTTACTAACACCTTCCGATAATCGCTCCCAATGTAGCGAGAGAAGGGGTATGTTTTCATTATTATAAATAATGGTCTCAAATAATCCATCTCCATAGTTTAATCCACGATTATTAAATTTTATTATGTTTGAATTGGAGTTTATAAATTTACCGTTGTAGTTAATCATTGTATTTTCGCTTTTAAAACTTCTTACTTCCATTCATCAATTTAGCTTTCTTGCCTCGAAATAATTGTCTAATATTGAACTTTAATTTGAATTATGGCAGAACGTAGCAGTATTTTTGATATGATTGGTCCGGTAATGATAGGTCCTTCCAGTTCTCACACCGCCGGAGTGGTGAGAATTGCAAGGGCTGCAATAAGAGTTTTAGGTGGTAGTCCGGATAATGCGGAGATTACTTTTTATAACTCTTTTGCCAGAACTTATGAGGGGCATGGAAGCGACAGGGCAATAATTGCAGGTTTATTGAATTATAAAACTGATGACAAAAGAATTAAAAATGCATTCGATTATGCTGAAGAAAATGGCCTTACTTATACTTTTAAATCAATTGGTAATGCCGCTACTTTCCACCCAAACACAATCAAATTAAATTTAACCAAAGGAGATAAAAAAGTTGAGGTAATTGGTGAAAGTCGTGGTGGTGGTGTAATTAATATTACAAAAGTGAATGGGTTTACAGCCAATTTTTCGGCTGCATTGCATACTTTAATCATCACTGCAAGAGATACACAAGGAAGCATAGCTTTTATATCTAATATTTTGACCAACGATAAAATCAATATTGCCACTATGAGTGTGTCTCGTAAGGGGAAAAATGATGTGGCATGTCTGGTTATTGAAATGGATTCTGGCTTAAAGCCGATTTCATTAGAGTATTTAAACAGTTTGGACTGGGTGATGGAAGTAATTTATATACCTGATATTGATTTATAATTCAGTTGCTATTGAGGATGAGAAAGAAATTAATGTAGATTTTTATAAAATTTTAAAATGGTGAGAAATATTTTTTTAGTTGTATTGTGTTTGTGGACTGTACAACTTCAGGCACAGGATGAATGGTCCCTGGAACAATGCATTGATTATGCAATGGAGAATAATATTCAGATTAAGCAATCCGAACTGGATGAGCAAAGTGCCGAAATTAATTTATTTGGCTCCAGAATGCAGAGCTTGCCGGATTTAAATGCCAATGCAAGCTATACAGCTTCCAAAGGGCGTTCAATTGACCCGTTTACTAATATTATTGTAGACCGGGAAATAGAGTCTCAAAGAGGTGGAATCAGTGCCGGTATCCCTGTTTTTAATGGTTTCCGAATTAGGAATTCCGTGAAAAGGGACCAGCAAAGTTTACTTGCTTCCAATTATGATTTGGCAGCAATGAAAAATGATGTGACTTTGAACGTAGTCACTTTCTATACAAATATATTATTTAATAAGGAACTGCTTGAAACTTCTAAATTAAGGCTGGAGACTACTGAGTCTCAGCAAAACCGAGTAGATAAACAAGTGGAAATAGGAGTGCTTCCTATGGCTGATTTATTGCAAATAAGGCAACAAATGGCCAATGATGAACTGGAAGTAATAAGAGCTGAAAATAATTTGGCGCTATCCAAGCTACAGTTGAAACAGGCACTACAAATACCCGCTGATGTGGAGTTTGAAATAGAAGTACCTGACCTTAATGAACCCGATGGAGGAGACTTTATTGAGAGTTCATCACAGGTGTATCTTTATGCATTGAAAAACCAACCAATTATAAAGGCGGCAGAAGCCCGAACAGAAAGTGCAACTTATGGCGTGGGAGTTGCCAGAAGTAATTATTACCCTTCTTTAAGTGTAAATGCCGGTTTATCAACTTCATACTCAAGTGTGGCAGCCGAGCAATTACCGGATTTTTCGTATTTGGATCAATTGGATTTTAATCAACAACAATTTGTAGGGCTTTCTTTAAACATTCCTATTTTCAATAAATTTCAGGTGAGAAATAATGTACAACAAGCAATTCTCAACCAAAAAAGTTCAGAATATCAACTCATTAATTCAAAAAATCAGCTGCAACAGACGATAGAACAAGCTTATTTGGATGTCAGATCAGCGGGGAAAGCTTATTCTGCACTGGAGAACAGCTTGAAAGCTGCACAGTTGTCATTTGATAATGCAGAGCAAAGATTACAATTGGGTGCTACTGATGTAGTGGCATATACTCAAATTAAAAATGATTTTGAAAGAGTGCGGTCAGACTTGATTCGTGCGAAATACGATTATATATTTAAATTAAAAGTATTGGATTTTTATCAGGGGAAACCTTTAAATTTTTAAAAAATGGCTAAAAAGAAGTCTTCAAAGAAAACATTATATATCCTTTTAGGAATTGTTGCAATATTAATAATTGCGGTAGTCATAGGTAAAAAATCCGGTGCAATAGGTCAGCCGCCATCAACATCTGTTGATATGCAAGAGGCGCAAAAACGAACTATTATTGAAAAAGTAAATGCCAGTGGTACCGTTCAGCCGGTAATCGAAGTAAAAATGAGTCCTGATGTTGCCGGGGAAATAATGGAATTAACGGTAGAAGAAGGTGATCCTGTAGAAAAAGGGGAGTTGCTGGTGAAAATTCGTCCTGATAATTTTATTAGTGCATTGGAAAGGGCCAAAGCCAATCTGAACCAGCAAAGGGCAAATTTGGCCCAGGCTGAAGCAGCTTATGAAAGATCCAAGGCCCAGGCTAAAAGAGCTGAACAGGATTTTGACAGGCAAAAGCAATTATATGAGGAGAATGTCATCTCAAAATCTGATTTTGAAACAGCTCAGGCCAATTATGCAGTCGCTAAAAATGACATGGTAGCCGCAGAAAAAAATGTACTGGCAGCAAGGTTTATGGTACAAAGTAGCCAGGCATCAGTAAATGAGGCGCAGGAAAACCTAAGAAGAACTACTATTTATTCTCCTGTTGATGGAACAGTGTCAAAATTAAATGTAGAGCTTGGAGAGCGTGTAGTAGGAACACAGCAAATGGCAGGTACCGAATTAATGCGTATTGCCAATTTGAATAACATGGAAGTTCGGGTGGATGTAAATGAAAATGACATCATCAGAATCAATGTTGGAGATACCGCTATTATTGAAGTTGATTCCTATACTTATATGGATAAAGAATTCAGAGGTATAGTAACAGCTATAGCTAATACAGCCAAAGAAAAAGTTTCCAATGATGCAGTAACTGAATTCCAGGTAAAAGTAAAGATCCTCAACGAGTCGTATAAAGATTTAGTGGAGAAAGATGGCGATTCGCCTTTCCGTCCGGGAATGACAGCTAGCGTGGAAATCATGACTAATACAATGAAAAATGTATTAACAGTGCCTTTGTCGTCTGTTACATTAAGAGCCCCGAAAATAGAAAAAGACTCATTAGCTGAGGAGCAGGAAAAGTCTGTTGAAACTAAAAATCAAGAACAATTAGAGGTTGTTTTTGTCGTGCAGGAAGATAATACTGTTAAAATGACGCCTGTAGAAACAGGTATCAGTGATTTTGATAATATTTATATCAAAAACGGTCTAAATTCAGGAGATAAAGTAGTAAGCGGCCCATTTTTAGTAGTCTCGAAAACGCTTGAAGATGGCGATTTGGTAGAGGCGAAGGAGGAGAATACGAAAAGATAAATTCATTGTAATTATACTTGTAAAAAGCCCATGGAGAAATTCCTGGGCTTTTTTGTTGGCGTATTTAAATATCTGATTCCTAAACAAATTCTGGTAATAACAATAAATAAAATGATCCAAAACCTTACTTCTTAAAAAAATAAAAAACTTTAATTTTTCTCTTCCACAATTTCTTCCTTTATTTGTTACACTTATCCAGAAAGACTGAGGGAATGGGCCCTTTGAAGTCTTAGCAACCCTTCCACGATGTGGAAAAGGTGCTAACTCCCATCCTGCATCCTGTTTTGATGTCAGGTAAAGATAAGAAAGCTTTTCTACAGCTCTTTCTGGCGATTTTAAAGACCGGAAGTATGAGCAATTTCAGTAAGAAATTATTAGATCAAAAAATATTTGTTTTAGATGGTGCCATGGGTACCATGATTCAAGAACATCAGCTGTCAGAAGCAGATTACCGTGGTGACCAATTTAAAGACTATCCAAGTGATTTGAAGGGTAACAATGATTTGCTTTCGTTAACCCAGCCCGAAATCATAAAAGATATTCATAGAAAGTATTTTCAAGCGGGTGCCGATATAGTTGAAACTAACACCTTTAGTAGTACTTCTATTGCCATGGCCGACTATAATATGGAGTCTCTGGTGCATGAGCTCAATTACCAATCTGCCAAAATTGCCAAAGAAGTTGCTGCTGAATTTTCCGACTTTCCACGATTCGTTGCGGGTTCTATTGGTCCCACCAACAGAACAGCCTCTTTATCTCCTGATGTTAACAGACCCGGTTTTCGTGCTGTTTCCTTTGACGATTTAAAAGCTTCCTACCGCGAGCAGGTAATTGCTTTGGCAGAAGGCGGTGTGGATATTTTTCTAGTAGAGACTGTATTCGATACACTAAATTGCAAAGCGGCTTTAATGGCCATTCAGGAAATTAAAGAGGAGAAAGGATATGATATTCCAGTAATGGTGTCCGGCACTATTACCGATGCTAGTGGAAGAACGCTTTCAGGACAAACTGTTGAAGCTTTCTGGAACTCGATATGCCATTTCCCTCTATTAAGCATAGGCTTTAATTGCGCTTTAGGAGCTAAACAACTTAAAACCTATTTACAGCATTTATCACGCATAGCCGATGTGCCCGTTTCCTGCCATCCGAATGCAGGTTTGCCTAATGAATTCGGGGAATATGATGAAAGCCCGGGTCAAATGAGCTCTATCGTGAAAAGCTATTTCGATGAGGGCCTGATCAACATCATAGGAGGTTGCTGTGGTACGCGACCTGAGCATATAAAAGCCATAGCCGATTATGCTAAAGAATCAGAAGCCCGAAAAATACCCAAGATTGATAAGGTAATGCGCCTAAGTGGTCTTGAGCCCCTGAGCGTAACTCCTGAGCTTAACTTTGTAAACGTGGGTGAACGTACCAATGTAGCCGGCTCAAAAAAGTTTGCCAGGCTTATACGGGAAGAGAAATTTGAAGAAGCAGTAGATATTGCCAGAGAACAGGTAGACGGGGGAGCGCAAATCATCGATATCAATATGGATGACGGCATGTTGGATGCATTGACTGTTTTACCACAATTTGTTAACCTGATTGCCGCCGAGCCGGATATTGCCAAATTACCTTTTATGATCGATTCCTCTAAATGGGAAGTGATAGAAGCCGGATTAAAGTGTTTGCAGGGAAAAGGAATTGTTAATTCCATCAGCCTAAAAGAAGGGGAGGAGGAGTTTAAAAACGTTGCCAAAAAAATCATGAATTATGGTGCTGCGGTAGTGGTGATGGCTTTTGACGAAACCGGCCAGGCCGATAATTTTGAACGTAAAATAGAAGTATGTAAAAGGTCGTATGATATTCTGGTGAAGGAAGTTGGTTTCCCTGCTGAAGATATCATTTTTGATGCCAATATTTTGACTGTTGGTACAGGAATGGAGGAGCATAACAATTATGCGGTTGATTTCATCAATGCTGTCAGCTGGATCAAAGAAAATTTACCTCATGCCAAAACCAGTGGTGGAGTAAGCAATGTTTCTTTTTCATTCCGTGGCAATAATGTGGTGCGCGAGGCCATTCATTCCTCCTTTTTATACCATGCCATCAAAGCCGGGCTGGATATGGGAATTGTAAATGCAGGGATGATAGAAATATATGAAGAAGTCGATAAGAAACTCCTAACCTATGTGGAGGATTTGCTCTTCAATAGAAGGGACGATGCCACAGAAAGATTGATGAATTATGCTGAAAACCTGGTTCCTGGTGAAAAAGCAGAAAAAAAGGCTCAGGAGTGGAGATCGGAACCGGTGAATAAAAGGTTGGAGCATGCTTTGATAAAAGGAATTACTGAGTTTATAGATGTTGATGTGGAGGAGGCGAGACAACAAGCGGAACGGCCTTTGGATGTCATTGAAGGACCACTGATGGATGGGATGAATGTGGTCGGCGATTTGTTTGGCGCTGGTAAAATGTTCCTTCCACAGGTGGTGAAAAGTGCGCGGGTAATGAAAAAAGCGGTGGCTATTTTATTACCCTATATTGAGGAAGAAAAGAAAAAAGCCCCCCAGCCCCCAAAGGGGGAGCAATACTGGCAAACTGCTGATCCAATGCTTTACGGATTGATAAAGAAGTATGCTAAAGAAATGAGGCATCAGCCAATTCAAGCTGAAGAAATCTTATGGAACGTCTTAAAGAGCAAGCAATTGGATGGTCATAAGTTTAGAAGACAGCATATTATAGGAGGCTACATTGCCGATTTTATATGTCTGAGAAAGGGACTGATCATTGAGGTAGATGGGCTTATTCATCAATTACCTGAGAACAAAGCCAGTGATGAAGAGAGAACCAAGTGGTTAGAAGAACAGGGTTTTAAAGTGATCAGATTCACTAATGCTGAAGTAATTAGTCAGTTGGATGTTGTGCAAGAAAAAATCTTAAAAGCACTCAAAGCTCCCCCATTGGGGGTCGGGGGGCTTGAGACAAACGGTAAAATACTCATGGCTACGGTAAAAGGTGATGTACATGATATTGGTAAAAATATTGTATCAGTAGTATTGGCCTGTAACAACTATGAAATTGTTGATTTGGGCGTAATGGTGCCCCTGCAAAAGATATTGGAAGAAGCAGATAGATTGCAAGCGGACATCATTGGCCTGAGCGGTTTAATTACCCCTTCCCTGGATGAAATGATTTATGTAGTAAAGGAAATGCAGGAAAGGGGAATGAAAACTCCTGTGATGATAGGAGGTGCCACTACTTCAAGAATTCATACGGCTGTGAAAATTAAACCCAACTATAAAAATGCAGTGGTACATGTAAATGATGCTTCCAGAAGTGTGACCGTAGCAGGTAAGTTATTAGGTGAAAATAAAGAGGTGTATTTTAAAGAAATAGAAGAGGAATATGAGGCTATGCGTGAGGGACATAGCAGGAGGGGGCAGGATAAATCCTATATCACCATTGAAGAAGCTAGGGCACAAAAGTTTAAGGCAGATTGGGCTAATTACCAACCGGTTGCTCCAAAGCAAATAGGGGTGCAGACATTGATCGACTATGATCTTAAAGAAATTTCTGAATATATTGACTGGACGCCATTTTTCCAGACATGGGAGATGAAAGGCCGTTATCCTAAAATTTTAAATGATCCTGAAAAAGGAGTGGAGGCTAAAAAACTGTTTGCCGATGCACAAGCCATGTTACAGGAAATCATAGCCGGTAAGCTATTGCAGGCTAATGCTATTTTCGGATTGTATCCGGCTCATACTTCCGGGGATGACTCCATAGAAGTTTTTGCTGATGCTGACAAAACTAAGAAACTAACCGAATTTCATACACTACGGCAGCAAAGTAAGCGTAAGGAAGGCTTACCTTATTATGCTTTTTCTGATTTTCTAGCGCCCAAATATGTTAATTATACTGATTATTTTGGTGCTTTTGCTGTCACTACTGGCATTGGCCTGGATGCTATTGTGGAAAAATACGAAAAGGATCATGACGATTATAATGCAATTATGGCCAAGGCTTTGGCGGATCGTTTGGCCGAGGCCTTTGCTGAACTGTTGCACTTAAAGGTACGGAGGGAATATTGGGGTTATGGAGCCGATGAGCAATTGGATAATGAAGATTTGATCCAAGAGAAATATCACGGAGTAAGGCCGGCACCGGGCTATCCGGGTTGCCCTGATCACACTGAAAAGGTCACGCTTTTTGACTTTCTGGAAGTAGAGAAACATGCAGGTATTACGCTAACAGAGAATTTAGCTATGTACCCGACAGCAGCCGTCAGCGGATTCTATTTCGCCCATCCTGACAGTAAATACTTTGGATTGGGAAAAATTGGAAAAGACCAGGTGGCCGACATAGCCCAACGAAAAAACAAGCCTTTTGAAGAACTGGAAAGATGGCTGAGCCCGAATTTGAACTATTAAGATGCAGGTTGTCAGGTTGACGAGTTATGCAAGTTGTCAAGTAGAGAATTTGAGGTTAATTTATTAGCAAGTTTTGGGAAAATTTTATAGTGTAGAAATATGTTGAAATTGAATAAATATTAATATTACCTGTTAAAAATATTTTTATTTAAATAAACAACTAAAGAAATGGCAACAATAAAAAGATTTGAAGATTTAGAGAGCTGGAAAAATGCGAGAATTTTTGTAAAAAATATTTATAAAGCAACTGCAAATTCCGATGTACAGAACGATTATGGATTTCAGGATCAAATAAGAAGGGCCTCCATATCAGTAATGAATAATATTGCGGAAGGTTTTGGAAGATTTAATAATAAGGAGTTTAGACGGTTTTTAGATATTTCAGTTGGATCTCTTCTGGAGGTAAAAAGTATGTTATATGTAGCAGAAGATTTAGAATACTCATCGCCCGAGAAAGCAGAACAATTAAGAAATGAAGCTGATAGAATTTATTTTCAATTATTAGCATTTATCACCTATCTGCGAAATAATACCAACCCAAAACCTGATAAGATTTAATTAAATTAGAAAGGGTTACAAATCTTAAACAGGTTTTTAAACTCCTTCGATTTCTCAACTTGCCAACTTGCCAACTTGAGAACATGCCAGCCAAAGGCTGGTCAGCCTTTGGCTGACAAACTTGTAAAACTTGTTTATGAAAGTAACAGAACATATAAAAAACGCCAAGAAAACATTATTTTCTTTTGAAATTTTACCGCCTTTAAAAGGCCAGAATATCCAAACGCTCTTTTCCAATATTGAGCCGCTGATGGAATTTAAACCTCCTTTTATTGATGTTACCTACCACAGAGAAGAATATGTGTACCACGATAAGGGCAATGGACTGCTGGAGAAGCGTACCACGCGCAAGAGGCCGGGCACAGTTGGGATTTGTGCGGCCATTAAAAACCGTTTCGATGTGGATACAGTGCCACATATCATCTGTGGAGGCTTTTCCAAAGAAGAAACAGAGAATGCTTTGATAGATTTGGACTTTCTTGGAATTGATTCGGTATTGATTTTAAGAGGAGATCCCATAAAATCAGAATCGAAATTTATACCTGACCCGGGTGGGCACACCTATGCAATAGAATTATTGGAGCAGGTAGTACAAATGAACAATGGCAGGTATGTAGATGAGGACTTAAAAGATGCTTCACCTTCTAATTTTTGTATGGGAGTAGCGGGTTACCCTGAGAAACACTTTGAAGCACCGAGCATGAGGTCGGATATTAAAATTCTGAAGAAAAAAGTGGAGGCCGGAGCAGATTATGTAGTCACTCAAATGTTTTTTGATAATAAGAAATACTTTGATTTCGTGGAAACCTGCAGAAAAGAGGGTATTAATGTGCCAATTATACCCGGTGTTAAACCTATTACCTCTTTAAAGCAAATGAGTGCTTTGCCAAGAACATTCTTTCTTGACTTGCCCGATGCCCTGGTAGATGAACTGGAAAAATGTAAAACCAATGAAGCAGCCAAAGAAGTGGGGATAGAATGGTGCGTGCAGCAATCAAAAGAATTGATAGAATATGGCACTCCTTGTCTTCATTATTATTCAATGGGTAAATCAGATCCTATATATAGGATAGCAGAGAGGGTTTTTTAAGAATTTAAGAAGAAGAAAGAGCAACAGTGTATTAAAAATCATCCATTAAGAAAAGATATTTCATTTCAATAAATTTTTCATAGTTTTAAATCAGATGAAGAAATCGTTATTTGAAACAGGTAAACTTTTAGTAAGGCAACTAACAGCTGACGACATGGGTGATTTCTTTGATATGCAAGGAAATCCAAGGGTGATGAAGTATATCAAACCAACTTTAAATTATGAAGAAAGCAAGGAAGAACTTCACCGGTTAATCAATTACTATGATGCTCCTGAGATAAATTTTAATATTTGGGCAGTTATAAATAAAGAGGATAATCAATTTACAGGTATCTGTGGTGTGTATTTCAATAAAAATTCAGAATATGAAATAGCCTATAGGTTTAGAGAAAAATTCTGGGGAAAGGGATATGGGAAGGAAATTGCCTTGGCACTGATAAAATATTGCTTTAACAAAATGCAATTGAAAGAGATAGTTGCCTTTGTAAGCAAGGCCAATATAGCTTCCTTAAAGATTCTTGAGAAAGAAATGAGCTATGTTGAAGAAGTTTATTCAGATAAAATTAATTCTTTCGAAAGGAAGTATAAATTAAATAAGGAGGATTGGCTTAAAAATTCCGGATAATGCCAATCATTGTATTAAAAACATATATACATTCTCCTGTAAAGCGATGTTTTGATTTGTCCAGAAGTATAGATCTGCATAAGATATCTACTGAGCAAACTAAAGAAGAAGCAATTGCTGGAACAGTTTCAGGTCTAATAGGTTTGAATGAAACGGTTACATGGAAGGCAAATCATCTTGGTTTTAAACAAACGCTTTCAACTATCATTACGGAATTTAATTCACCTGATTTATTCGTAGACGAAATGCTTTCAGGTGTATTCAAAAGATTTCGACACGAACATCATTTTAAAAATAAAAATGGAGTCACTTTAATGTTAGATCATTTTGATTATACCTCTCCTTTTGGTCTGATTGGGAAAATAGCAGATCATTTATTCCTCAAAAGGTATATGACTTCTCTTCTTATTAAGCGAAATAAAACTATTAAGGAATTTGCTGAATCTAATAAATGGAAAGAAGTGCTACTTTAAATTTTTTAGCAAAAAACGCCTTTATAACTTCCTATAAACCAATCCCGCTACCGGACCAACAGACAGTACCATTAAAATATACTGTAATTCAAAGTGGAGTGAAAGCAGGCTGACCAGCTGAATGCTCAAAATTGTAATGGCAAAACCAATACTGTTGACAATAGTGAGCGCAGTTCCCTTTAATTCGGGTATGGCATTTTGTGCCACCATGGTCGAAAACATAGGAGAATCTGCTACCACTGCAATTCCCCAAATCAGCAGAAAAACTACAAATAAAATGTTGTTTGCTGATAAAAATACAATGGGTAAAAACAGACAACAGCAGGCTGAAACTGTTAGGGCGGTAAAAGCTGTTTTATGGGTACCGAATCGCTCAGCTAAAAAACCTGCCAGCACACATCCCAATGCACCAATTCCTATAATAAAAGCGGAAAGTAAAGCTATATTACCGATTGGTGACTGGTGGTAGTTACCATACCCAATTAACAAAAGAGGTACAAAAGCCCAGAAGGTGTACAACTCCCACATATGCCCGAAATACCCAAAAGCTGCAATCCTAAAGTTCTTCGGCTTAAATACAGTAAGTACCGCCGTTAGTTTAATTGCCTGGCCCGATTTTCTGTAAGGCCCATTGGGTACAAAAAGGAAAATCAATAAACCTCCTGTCAATGATAGGCCGGAGGTAGCATAAATTAAATATGTCCAGTGAAAATCAGTGGTAAAAGCATTGAGCAAATGTGGAAAGGCAGTACCTAATACCAATGCGCCAACCAAAAAGCCAAGTGATTTGCCTAAACCTTTATCAAAATAATCGGCCGCTATTTTCATACCCACAGGGTAAATGCCGGCCAGGCAAAATCCAGCCAAAAAGCGGAACGACATTAAACTGGTAAATGTATTGGTGGGTAAAATAACGGCCAGATTAAAAGCTGCGGCAAAAACGGCTGATATAAAGAAAACTTTAGATGGCGAAAATTTATCTGCCACAGCCAAAATAGCAAATATAAGCGTGCCGATGATAAAGCCGAATTGAACAGCAGAAGTCAAATGGCCTAAAGCAGTTGGTAATATATTAAAATCTACTATTAACTCATCTACAATGGCATTGCCGGCAAACCAAATA
Organism: Marivirga sp.; assembly: GCA_041642185.1. Taxonomy (GTDB): domain Bacteria; phylum Bacteroidota; class Bacteroidia; order Cytophagales; family Cyclobacteriaceae; genus Marivirga. The sequence continues at coordinate 1,852 of JBEPWY010000018.1, read as the reverse complement.
GCCGTGCAACAGAATTGCGCTGCCACAATGAGGGGGAGAATTTTATTAGTTTTTGGCATCTAGGATAGTCCTGAATTCAGCAAGTGCATTATGATTACCAATTACTGTCATATAATCTCCTAAAAGTAGTTTAGTGTCACCATGAGGAATAAATATTTCTCCATCCCTTTTTTGAATGATAAGTGAGCCCGAAGGAGGGAAGGCGACTTCTTTTACCATTTTCTTGTGTAAATCTTTTTGAGTGATCATTATTTCTTCCAGCCTATATTTATCAAAGCTTCCGGAAAGAGATGAAATGGAATCCGGACTCACTATCATGGCTTCCACATGGTTGGCCATTACTTCATCGCTGTCAATAAATTTAATATCCTTGGCCGGTGCTAGCAACTGCCGTGTGGCCGATTGTTTTCTAGTGATTATTTTGCTGTGATTTAGGTTGAATTTAATGTATTGCGTTAACTCAAGGTTCAGTATTTTCGATTCAGTTAATATAATCACCAAATCAGAAGTCCGCAAACCAAGGGAAGCAACTTCCTCTTTATTGATATTATTAACATAGCGGAATGATAAGTTTTTACGCTCATATTCTGGTGTCAAATCTTTGCGCTGTATAATGGTGTGACTGGAGATTTCATGCATTTTTAGCCTTTCAGCTAGTAAGAGAGCAGTTTTACTGCCTCCAAGTATGTAAATATCATAATGTTTAGTACTCTCGTCGAGGAATAGTTTATAACCAAGCGGAGCAATAAGGCTGGCCAATATGGAGGCGATTACTATTCCTGCATTCTCGGCTGTATCTATTACACCTAAAGAAAGCCCTATTTGAGCAGTGGCAATTGCAATGCCCATTCTGGCAGAAAGTAACATTCCACCGGCTAAAGCTTTCTTCAAACCAAATACTTTGGTCATGATCAGTGCTGGAATAATTTGGGTAATGAAAAAGCCCAAAAGAAGGGTAACAACAAAAGGAATAGATTCCTGAAACTGGCTCAGGGCAGAAAGATCTAACTTAACACCCACCATAATAAAGAAGATAGGGATGAAAAAGCCATAACTCATTCCGTCCAGCTTAAACAATAAAGTAGATCTTTCTTTCTGTACAAATAGGCTCATTAAAGTACCTGCAAAAAAGGCTCCCATGGCTAATTCTGTATTAATAAAATGGGCAATTACTACAAAAAGCATCAGTAATGCCACAGTCCCGCGCACCCTGATCTGGCTGGCAGCATGTTCTAATTTGTAGAGGATAGTCTGAATTCGCCTCTTTTTAACCAGTTTTTTACCTAATAGATAAACTACTGTAAAGGCGATGAAAATGATTGCAAAAAGCAGTAGTTCTACCTGAAACCCGTTTTGTAAAACACCGGAGTAAACTGAGATGATGATGATGCTCATTACTGTGGCAATAGCACCTTCCATCAGCATTACCTGCCCGAATTTACCGGTCATTTTGCCGTCAGCTTTAAGAATAGGAACTGTAATGCTGAGGGCCACGGTAGGAAGCAATAGCGCAAAAAAGATAATGTCAATATCAATAAATTGGCTGATAAGCCAAGCAAAGGGTAGGGATAGTAGTAGTGACCCAAAGTAAATGGAGAGTGCCAGTAGCAATGAATTTTTTAAAATATCTGCTATTTTAATTCTTCCTTTTGGGAAGGAGGCTAGTATTTTATCAATATCAATCTCTAGTCCTGCTAAAAATATCAAAAACAGAAACCCTGTTTCAGCTAAAAAATCTACTATGGGTGTACTAACTACCAGGTTAAGAACAAAGGGTCCCAGAATAACACCCATGGTTATTTCTGCTATTACCGCAGGTACTTTGGTGATTTCAAACCATGAAAGCACTAAG
>JBEPWY010000017.1:0-20172 GCA_041642185.1 Marivirga sp. | reverse complement strand
GGTAGATGTAATGATATGGTTAATGCACCACAGAAAGAATTCAGGGATTTATAATTTGGGAAGTGGTACAGCCCGTACTTTTCTTGATTTGGTAAAAGCAGTTTTTAAAGCTATGAATAAAGCTGAAAATATTTCATTTATTGATACTCCTGCTGATATCAGAGATAAATACCAGTATTTTACAGAGGCTGACATGGGGAAATTAAGAGGGATTGGATATAAAAACCCCTTCACTCCATTAGAGGAAGGGGTTCATAATTATGTTAAAGAAATTAAAAAGTAGCTAATTAATTTGATACGCTACTTTTTACAGTTTTCTTACCTGTTTTTACATCATATCTAAAAGTGTAATCAGAAATAGTTTTGTCATTTCCTTCCGGCATTCCGGGAGGAGCCACTATTTCCAACTGGTAATCGTCTACCCATTTTACTGAACCATTAAGTATAGATTCCTTTTTTACAACAGAGTTGTCAGCAATTTTAATTACCACATACTGTAGTGGCTCAGAACCAGGTACATCAGTTTCTGATTTAAAAGTAGCTAACACATAGTCGCTGGCACTATTTTCTTCAAACTGTATCTGCTGCATATTTAATGCTTCGTAAGCGGTTTCTTTATAATCAGCATTACTATTACCGGATGCAACTTTTTTATTACATCCAATAATAGCTAATAAAGAACTTATTAGGATAATATACTTCATTATTGTTTTATAAATCTTTTAGTTCTTAAAGCACCCTTAACATCTTTCACCTGAAGCAAATACATTCCTTGCTTAAATTCTGAAACATTCAATTTAGCTTCTTTATCAGTGCTATTTAGTTGATGGTTCATAATAAACTGTCCGTTGGAGTTATAAACAGAAATTTCAATTATGTTTAATCCTTCAACTGATAAATTCACATAATCAACTGTAGGATTAGGGTACAGTTTAAGACCTGAATTTAATTGTTGCTGCTTATTAGAAGTCACAACATTAAAGCTACTAGTAGTAAATACTGATCCGTTAATATAAGCTTTCAGCTGTACGTTATTACGACTTGCTTCAGCATAATCAAATTCAATCATTCTTGATGCATCAGCTTTAGTAAGTAATTGCGTGTCAGTATATACAACTTCATTACCAAATAACACTTCCACTTTTTCAAACGGCTCATTATTTTCTAACTCTATAGAAACGGGGAAATTATCTCCTTCATTAGCAGCCGAATAATCAAGTATTTGAGGTGTAGCATTTATTGCTTCTGTTTTCAATACAGTTGATGGGTAATCAACACCCTCATAAGTACCTACTATTTTGATATCAGCTCCATCAAAATCGCTAAATCCATTTAATATAAGAGTTGTACTACCTATAGCCGGGGAATTAATTGTTTCAACTTCAACATTATTTGAAACTACTTTTACCTGAGAATAATTTACAGGTAAGTTAATTACCAATTCTGCTTCCCCATAACCCGAATAATTGAAAGATTTAGCCTTTAAAGCAGCAATTGCTAACTCATCTATTGTGGCAGTCCATATCCCTCTTCCATGGGTCCCTAATACAACCTGGTCATCAACAATTTTCATTGACCAGATAGATACAGCAGGAAGATCATTCCGTATATTCCATGATACGCCACCATCCAAAGATTCAAACAAACCAATTTCTGTACCGGCCCATATAACATCAGTATTAAATGGCATTACTATTAAACTATGTACAAAAACATCAGGAAAGCCATTATTGCTTTCAGTTCCACCTTCTGCAAAGCCTGAAATATCAGTCCATGTTTGTCCTAAATCAGTAGTTTTTAAAATTTTAGGAAAATCAGCTCTGGAAAATAAAGCATAAGCAGTATTTTCATCAGTAGGATGTGTATAAATACCAGTATAAAATGCATTGGGTACAGGATTGTAATTATTCACTGCTTCAAAAGAATCTCCTCCATCTTGTGAAACAAATAAATTCAACTGAGTGGCGGCTGTAGACATTCCGGCACCAGCCCAAACTATTTGGTCATTTGCTAATGAAACCTCAACATCATTTGAACTTGAGATCCCTCCCCATCCTTCATTATTGATAGTTTTCATCGTCCAATTACTACCGAAATCCGTACTTTTATAAACACCTTCTCCACCAATTGCAAAAACTACATCTGGTGAACTAACAGACCCAGCAAGGCGCGTAATAAAAGGTCCATCCTCGGCAGTTATACCATTGGAAGAAGCACCAAAAGACTCTCCACCATTAGTAGACTTCTGAATTCTGTTATTATATATTGATCCTAATACTTTAGTTGGATCAGTAGCATGCCATAAAACTTCAAAACCATCTCCACCGATTTCAAAACTGTACGCATTGGCAGCATCTACAGTAGTTCCTGTAGAAACCCAAGTACCATTATCTTGCGTACCACCTATATACTTATCTTCACCGGGTTTTTTATCCGCACCATAAAATTGAGAAGTCACATAACCATCTGTAATTTGGTTCATTGTTACTCCATTATCATAAGAAAGACTGAAGCCACCATCATTACCATTGATAATCATAAAGGTTTCAGTCGCCTCATCAGTTTTCGCAAAAGTTAAATGATGGTGATCAGGATGTACAGTTGATTGATTCTGTCCTTGATAGCTACCATAGGCATCATAAATAGCAACAGCTGAAGCTTCAGCCACGAATTGTGTCCCATAATTAATTCGCATAATAGAATTTTGAAACGAAGCAGGATCCCAAGCAGTTTCTTCCTCTAAAACAGGCCAGAAGAAATACATATTAGCGTGTTCATAGCCTCCATTTACTGAAACACTACTATTAGGAGTAGTAGCATCATACTCTAAATCATGTATAAAAAGATATTCTCTCGCTGCGGTTAAAGCTTCATCTGTAGAGCTTCTTGTATTAAGATTAAATTCCCCATCATTCTCCTGATCACGGAAAGAAACCATTAATTGTCTTTCAGGCACGGCTTCAATATCCCATACTTCAAATGGTACATCTATATAATCCTGATAGGAATAATCTGCTACAGCAACACCTGAAGTAGCACCATCTGGCACAGTAAACCTATGGGCTTTTTGAGTATTAGCTTCACCAAAACGGATTTCAACAGTCATAGGATTTTGAGAGGGACTATTATTCCCATCAGATATATTAATTGCACCACCATAAGCATCTGCACCAAAACTTACAAATGAAAGAAATTCAGTGTTTTCTAAATCTACTCCTACAAATTGCCTTTCTGACTCTCCAATATTATTTGGATCAATAAGATATTTACCAATACTTACACCACCAACATAAGCCTCATAGGGGTTATAAGGATTTACGGCAATAGTATTATCATACCATCCTTGAGCACCTAAAAAATTAGTATCGTAATTAGCATCATTAACTAAAATCCAATTCCCTCCTTTATCATCAGAATAATATAAAAGGGTTTCTTCACCCGAAAAAGTGGAGGTATAAACTATATTTGAGTTGCTTGGGGCTACTGCTATTTCAAATCTTACCCCATCAGAGATCCCATCGGAAGATTTTAACCATGTTTCTCCAGCATCAATAGATTTATAGATACCATTACTGTTTACTCCAGCATATTGAATATTATAATCTAAAGGATCTATTTGAAGATCTTGAACAGAGCCTCCAGCTGGAGCATCATATTTCTCTATCCAGGATAAGCCGCCATCCAAAGACTTATAAATTCCGGTATTAGTAGCAATAACTACAATGTTTTCATCTGCAGGATCTACAGCTATTCTATTCACAGAAGTATAAGCTGCATTACTAACAGTAGAAGCAAGTAACGTCCAGCTTACTCCTCTATCTTCACTTTTATAAATCCCATCACCTCTAACGAAGGTAGTATTACCAGCAAACACCTCACCAGTACCTACATAGATAACCTCAGGATTTGATGATGCCTGAGCAATGGAGTTTGTAGAAAGGTTAGGTAAATCCGGAGAGATATTAATCCAGGTATCACCACAATCAGTGGTTTTCCATAAACCACCACTTGCTGCACCAGCTATCCAGGTACAGTGGGTATTATCATCAGGATCAATAGCAATTGCTCTTGTTCTACCGCCTACATTGCCTGGTCCACGGGAAATAAATTCTGCATTAACAGAATTTGAATTTCTAGACTGGCTTTGAATTTTATAGGATTTTGAAAGCTCAGCAAAGCGATATCCTATTTTATAATCGGATTTAGCTTGACCAACTTCTTTAGAAATAGAATTATAATATTCTATAAAGCCATCAGGTTTCATAAAAGCATCTTTCCCCGCTTTGATCTTAGTCTTTTTTGTGGACCAGATTTTTTTTGACTTATAATCTGATTCTGGTTCAACAAATCCTGAATAGGAAAATGTAATCGCCAAAATAAATAAGCAAATAAAAGGAAGAATTTTGATAAAATTTGGTTGCATATAAAATGAAGGTTAAATATTTTAGATAGTTATATAAAGACAAATATATAACTTTTTCCATAAAATTAAGCGATAAACTATAAATGGATGTTCATTCAGCACATAAAGTGTTAAATACAAATTATAACTCAATAAAACATTATTTCAGCTGAGGACAATACTCTTAAAAACAGAAGGACAATTAACCAACAGTTGACATCTTACATTCATGAAAATAATATAAATTATTAACAGTCATAGATCAACAATTATAGGATTAAAAAAAACATCTATAATGAATATATTGAGGAATTTACTAATTACTTAAATGGGATTAATTAGTGTGCAAACAGATTTTGGAAGGTAGAGATACAAAAAAAGGTTGCCTTAATAAGACAACCTTTTAAAAATTTGATAGTAAGTGTTAGGGAATTAATTAACGTCCCAGAAAACTCTTGTAGTCACATTATCTCCACCAATAGCCGCTGCTGCTGCAGAAACTGAAGCACCATTTAATTGCTCTTCTTCTAATGGATAAGGGAATCTTAAAGGCACTGACACTTCATCATCACCTGGTAATGGTCTCAAAGCATCAAAATCCAATCTTCTATAGGTTGCCCATGCTTCAACTCCTTGATTGTACAAAGAAATCCATAACTGCTTTCCAATTTTCTGCTCATAGTCACCGGCAGCTGTTGTATAAGCAACCTGAGGTTGAGCGATATAATCTTCATAACCATTAGCTCCCCAGAAATCAAAGGAAGCTTCAATACCAGCGTTATAATGAATTTCTGCATCACCAGTTGTTATACCTCTTTCAATTGCCTCAGCTAGTAAGAATTCAACTTCAGAATAAGAAAGTAAAACACCAGGGAAAGTTGGGTCATTATATAGCTTAGCACTTAATTTCGCATTTGAACCGAAAGAATTAGCTGAACCATAAGTTCCACCCTTATAAACTCTCAAACGACCAGCATATTTAGCCTCAACAGTTACAGAGCCTGTAACATGTACTGTTGCAGAATCTTGTTTATCAACGTTTTGGTAAACTAAATATAAACCATCCGTTACAAATGTACTATCAACTGGTTCATCATTTGCGTCTTCAGGGAACCCAAATAAAACAGGGTTTGAAGCATACTCAAATAACCTAGGATCCTCTAATTCATTAAGCTCTTCTGCAAATACATTAGCAATAACAAAATCATTTCTACCACTCAATACAATTGCACTATATACCGGATTAGTATTAGGGGCGGCAGTCATGTATTGAACAGATGCATTGTCAGCATTACTGGTAAAAACTCCAGCAGCAATGGCATCAGTAACAACATTACTTGCAGTAGCATAATCTACATCAACTAGACGCATTCCCATTCTTAACTTAAGTGAATTTGCAAAAGTTATCCATGAAGAAACAGAACCATTATACATAGCATCCTGCGAAGCTGGAAATGCATTACTACCAGAATAAGCGGCTATTGCATTATCGATCATTGATAAAACATTATCATAAATTGTAGCTGCATCATCATATTGAGGCGTTAAGTTATCCACGTCTAAAGCTTCAGAAAAAGGCACATCACCAAAAGCATCTACTAAAAGCATATAGTTATATGCCATTAAAATATCAATAGTAGCTATTCGATTAGTATAAACCTCTCTACTTATATTTTCGAAATTTTCCTCGTCAATTTCTATTTGGATAAGCCTTTTAGCTTCATTTAAATCAGCTAAGACGTCCCTGTAAATACTGGCCCAATAATTTCTAGGTATACTTCTGGAAGTCAAGTTATACTGACTTTCTTCAGGATAAGTAGTTTGAGCCCAATACTGTGCATATAATCTAAAAGGATTATTATTTACACTTGCACTTTCAATATTATCAAAAGTATTTTTTAACCCACTTGCAAATAATGTGGAAGGGTCAACTTCTGACGGATTTTTTTTATCCGTGTTTAACTCCTCTAGTCTATCATCACAACTGTACATTAAAAATGTAGCAGATGTAAAGATTAAAAATAGTATCTTTTTCATATTAGTCATTTATTTTTAGAATGTAATATCAACTTTAACTCCAGTTGTTCTTACAGTTGGGTAAGAACCCACTAAGAAACCTTGTGCAGCACCTGCACCTAAACCTGACTCAGGATCAGCATAAGGTACATTTTTATGAATTATCCATAAATTTCTACCTACCAATGAAAGATTAACACTCTGAGCAAATTTACTGATAGCTGATTTTGGTAAGCTATAAGTTAAAGAAGCTTCTCTTAACCTTACAGAAGATGCATCATAAACAGTCATTTCATTCGGCTGTCTTGCTGAGTTACCCCAATAGAAAGCTCCTCCATAATAATCGGCTCTAGCATAAGTAGTATTTGGTTCACCATCTTCAGTTACACCAGTATAAAGATAACCTCCTCCATCAGCAACTGGGCTACGTACAGGATTTCCTTTATCATTAAGTCCTGCGGTTTCAGGATATAAACCAGTTCCTCTACCGTAGTGCATATCAAGTGAATAAACATCTCCACCTTTTTGTACATCAACCAAAAAGCCTAAACTTAACGACTTATAAGACAAAGTATTATTAACACCCAAAGTCCAATCAGGATTTGGATCACCAATAATCTGATTTGTAACAGCTACAGGATAACCACTTGCATTAATAACTCTTTCGCCATCAATAAACTGATAACCTGTTCCCTTAAGAACACCAAATGGCTCACCAACTGCCGCGTTGGAAGTAACACCTGACTGGTAAGATGCGAAAACATAATTTTCAGTATCACCAATTAAGCTTAGCACTTCACTTCTGTTAGCTGTGAAATTAGCAGTTGAATTAAATCTAACATCATTAGTTTTGATTATATCACCACCTAAAACAATTTCAAATCCTTTATTCTGGATTGCTCCTGAATTGATAAAGGTTGAAGTATAACCTGTTGCTTTGGATAACTGAACACTCAATAACTGATTTCCAGTTTCTCTGTTATAATATGCTATATCAAAATTCAATCTTCTGTTCAAAGCGGTTAACTCCAAACCAATTTCATATTCGGTAGTTATTTCTGCTTTAAGATTTGGATTATTTTTAACAGAAGGTAAAGTAGTTAAAATACCACCCTGGAAATTATTAGTTCTGTAATATACATCGTTTACCCGAAGTGCTCTCGTATCATTACCTACAGTACCGTAACTTGCTCTTAGTTTTCCAAAATTAATACCTGGCAAATCAATTATTTCACTAAACACAAACCCTAATCCAAAAGCATAATAATCGAATTGGTTATTTGCAACAGGTAAGGCTGATGACACATCCATACGATAGTTAGCATCAAAATATAAGAAATTTCTGAAGCCTAAATTTAAGTTACCAAAATAACCGTAAACTTCCCTTTCATGAAGATACTCAAAAGGAAATGGATTTGGACTAACAGAATTGCTTAATGCATATAATCCTGCAACAGCTAAACCACCACTTGTTGATTGTTGTGAATAGTCATATCTCTCTTTTCTCATATTGAAACCTAACAAACCTGATAAAGATAAATCAGACGAAATATCTTTTGATCCTGATAAAACACCATTGAAATTATATTCAGTATTTTGGATATCTGTTTGCTGGTAACCTGAAGATTCAGAATTTCTCTGAACTCCAAATGCAGTTGGTACACTACCTACAGCTCTTCTTTCTTCACGCGTTTCAAAGTAGGTATCAATTGATGCTCTACCTGAAAAGTTCAACCAATCAGTAACTTTATAATTTACACCCACTTTAGATAAAATACGATCTCTTACATCAGAATTGTAATTCTCATATCTTGTCCAATAAGGATTATCCCAGTATATAGGAGTTAAAGGGTCAGATGTTGCGTCTGCTGCATTCCAGGTATAATTTTTACCCGTTTCCTTATATATAGCTTCTTGCTCTTTCACATCAACATTGGTTTGCCACCACTGACGATACTGAGACATTAAGTTATCACTATAACCTGTTGAGAACCTACCTACTACATCTTGTCTGTTATATTGAAACAAAACATCTGCAGTTAATTTCTCATTAAGTTTAGTAGATCCTGTAAAATTAAGTGTGTTTTTAGTTAATGAACTGTTTGGCATAATACCATTTTCATCAACATTAGAATAACTTAATCTAAAACTTGTGTTTTCATTCCCACCTGTTAATGAAACATTGTTATTCCATGTAATTTGATTTTCAAAAAATTCAGCCGGAGTATTTTCACCTGCTACCCATGGTCTGGCTTGTCCGAAATTTTCCGACTCTGGTACAAACGCATCCCAGTGATAAACATTTAAATTTGGGTCAAATGCACCACCATAAGACCCATCTTCTGTAGTAGGTACAACAAGATCTGCTGTTCCATCACCATCTACATCAGCATCATTAAAATAACCTGTAGAACCGTAGTAAGCACCATAACCTGCTCCATATTCGTCCTGGTATTCAGCAAAAGTACTTCTATCGATACTTCCTACAGTCAATCCACTACTAACAGAAATACCAATACCCTTAGTTGAGCCACCTTTTTTAGTTTCAATTAAAATAACTCCATTTTGACCTCTAACGCCATAAAGTGCAGTTGCGGCAGCTCCCTTAAGAACTGACATTGACTTTACGTCTTCAGGGTTAATATCAGCAGCAGGGTTACCATAATCATAACCATATCCACCGGCTTGCTGAGAAGCAGAGTTATTAGTTTCATTACTAACAGGTACACCATCAATAACAAATAATGGCTGATTGTTAGTAAATGAACTATTACCTCTAATAGTTATGTTAGTCGAGCCTCCCATTGTATTATTCTGACGAACATTAACACCAGCAACTTTACCTGAAAGAGAATTAATAAAGTTAGTTTCTTTTACTTTACTAATCGATTCTCCATCTAATGTTTGCTGAGAATAACCTAAAGAAGCTTTTTCTCTTGTAATGTTCATTGCAGTTACAACAACTTCACTCAATTGCTGAACATCTGTCTCCATCTGAACATCAATTACAGATCTGGCACCTACCTGCACTTCATTGTTAGCCATCCCAATAAATGAGAAAACCAAAGTACCGCCATCTGAAGGAACAGAAATTTTGTAATTTCCATCTAAGTCAGTATTGACTCCAGAACTTGTTCCTTTTAATAATACATTCACACCTGGTAATCCCTCGCCTGTATCGGCGTCAGTTACTTTACCACTTACGGTGCGATCCTGTGCCCATGCATGTAGCACGAACACCAACATGAGACATGTTAGTAGAATCTTCTTCATTTTTATTTGTTTAGGTTTAAAAATATTTATCTATTGACAAACTTAACAAAGAATTTACCGTTTCAAAATATTTTACACTCTTTTATGACATTATCTTCACCTTACATTACAAGGTGTCAATACCAATCTCATTATATATGTATAGAGGCACCACGATAAATGCATATATTTTAGCTTAAATAACTAAAGCAAATGGACATATTTAAAGGGCAAAACCTTCTAGAGTTCTCTGATAGGTTTAAAACTGATGATGATTGCAAGGAATATTTAGCTGAAATAGTGTTTTCTAATGGTTTTAAATGTGTAAAATGCAATCATTCAAAGTGTCAAATAAGGAAAAATCATTCCAGAACTTGTAATAAATGTAGCCATACCCAATCTGTAACCAGCAATACTCTTTTTCACAAAGTAAAGTTTGGTCTGAGAAAGGCCTTTTTCATATGTTTTGAGATGTCCACAACCACAAAAGGTCTTTCGGTTATATGGCTGTTCGTTACGGGATATCTGAGAATACTGCCAGGCTTTTTATGCATAAAGTAAGACAGTCAATGAAGTCTAGCGAGAATAACCCAATAGAGGGTTCAGTACACCTGCCAGCTTGAAGTAATTCACCCAACCAACAATATATTGGCGGAGTGACTCCTTCCTGCGGTCATTGCCCCAGCCATTGCTGCGTGATGTCAGCTCCTTAAGTTTGGATTTCATCTTTGATACACTTTTAGGGTGTATCCGCAACCTGCCTTCTTTCATTTTATAAAACGAGTAACCAAGGAATTTAACCTTTGATATAGGGGCGGTTTGGCTTTTCTCCCTGTTCACTTTTAAGTACAGATTATCCTCAATAAAGCGGATAATCGATCCCATTACACGCTCTGCACTTCGTCTGCTTTTACATAAAATGACCATGTCATCTGCGTAGCGTACAAACCTATGACCTCTGCGCTCTAGCTCCTTATCCAGCTCATTAAGCATGATGTTACTCAATAGTGGGCTTAAAGGTCCTCCTTGGGGAACACCCATTTCACTAGACTCAAAGCTATCTCCTACTTGCACTCCGGCATTCAGGTATTTATGTATCAGTGATAATACCCGTCCATCCTTTATAGTGCGTGAGAGTACTTCTATCAGTTTGTTATGGTTTACTTTGTCGAAGAACTTCTCTAAGTCCAAATCGACTGCATAGCCATAACCCTCTGTGATGTATTCCCTACACTTCTTTAATGCTTGCTGGGCATTGCGTTTCGGTCTGAACCCATAGCTGTGATTGCTGAATTGGGGCTCGTAGAGCGGTATGAGTACTTGGGCGATTGTTTGCTGCACAACCCTATCCACTACCGTAGGGGTGCCCAGTTTCCTTTTCTGCCCATTGTCCTTGGGTATTTCTACCCTGCGAACGGGATTGGGACTGTATTTGCCCCGTAATATGGATGCTATGAGTTCTTCCTTATTAGAGACAAGGTAATCTCTGAGAGATTCAACTCCCATCTTGTCAACTCCTCCTACTCCTTTATTGCTCTTTACTTGTTTGTAAGAAGCATTTAGATTAGAAGGTGACACAATAAACTCTAACAGTCCATATCCTAATCGGTTATTCTCCGTGAGGTTGTTTTCAGTTATCCACATGTAAGTCTGCCCTCCCTCATATCCTTCGGATTCCGTCCTGTTCTTCTGTGGGTAAGTCTTTTCTTCAAAGATTTTCTGCTCTCTTCCTTTCATGAGGTAACATTCATTTACTGCTCACTCCTTAAAGTTCAGCCCTTCGTTATCTTGTGAGACCTCCACTTTTATGTGGCTCGTTCCCAATAATTACTATGGCTTCGGCTGACTTCTCATGACTAGCTTTACTCCGTGCTTCTTACTCTGTTTCCACACGTCCATGAGACCTCCCCGAGTAAGAACGATAACTTTCATCCCATCTACCTGCTGCATCTACCATGAGGATTCCGTACAGTATAGGGCTTCGATTTGTATGGCAATCTCACCCTATCCTCTTTAGCCTTTTATGCAGTTTCTATTCGTCAGGCCGGGAATTTGCCTCCGGCTTCCTTCAGATTCCACCTCGCGATGGACACCCTTGCCTTCAGCTAACACTTCCTACTGTAAAGCGTGTTCGGGACTTGCACCCTATAGTTATCGCCCATGTCGGGCGCACCACAAAAAAACACCAGCCAAAAATGACTGGTGTTTTTTTATATTAATTATTACAAATGGCTTATTAGCCATTGTTTATACCTACTCTGCCGGACCTACAATAATAGTTTGCTCAACTGTAGCTCCTAGTGTTACTTCATCATCATCTGAGATAATATTATCCAATTGAACATTTAAGGTGATAGGTTCTACTCCTTCTGTTATCCATGTCGGATCTATATCTAAAACTATCTCTTCGGAAGTGCTTCCAGCAAATATAGTTACAGAGCCATCTGTCTTATCTGCATCAGATCCTACAGGTAAACCAGTAATAGAATATTCTACAGTTACATCTTCAAAAAGTGTTCTGTTGAGAGACACCTCTATAAAATAATTTCCTGCCGAATTTATCTCAACTTCATCAAATTCAATAGAAAGGTTCACTTCCTTATTGTCATCCTGAATAAATATAACTGCATCCCTTATATTTAATGAATCAGGTGCATGAGTAACAGCCGAGGAACCCTCACCTGTTGTTAATATATCACCTAATACAATTTGGAAATCACGCGTACCATCCAAAGTCGTATTATCATTTGTTAAAATTCTGATATAGGCTTCTGTTTGACCTGGAGAAAACCTTAAAATATTGTCGTTATTCAACACTTCAAAATCAACTCCCCTTTCAGCTGTACCTTCTATTATTTCAAATTCGACTGTAGTGGAACCTATGTTCCTTTCCGATATAGTTACAGGAAAAAATAAAGTATCAGAGCCTGCCAAATAATCTTCCTCAGATATATAAAGCGTGTCGATTCCAACTCCAATAAATTCATCAACATCCTCCACCTCAATCTCTCTGGAACCGCTTAAACCGCTAGAACTTTCAACTGTAAGTGTATAGATCCCTTCCTCTTCAGCAAAAACACGGACAAATTCGCCATACCTGCCTTCTTCTTCCGTTACTGTTGCCACTCCATCCCCAGTAATTGACCATGTATATTCTTCATCAATATCATGACCTCTTACATAGTACCTATTACTGCTATAGTTTTCAATTGTTCCCGGTCCGGCAATCATAAGATTTGAGCCAGGGGTTAAACTTATTGACTCCTCTTCGCCTTCACAAGCCATAAACGAAATCGTTATAAAAAGGCTAAAGGCAATCTTAAATAATAAATTAAAATTCTTCATAGTTATATTTAGTCAATGTCCCAAAATAAGTTTGTATCATATTCATCACCCCCAATATCACTAGCGGCTTCAGCATAATTGCTACTATTTAAGGATTGTTCATCCTGTGGATATATCCTTCTGTGGGGTATTCCTTGTATGTCAATAAAATTATCTCCTGGCTCATAAACAATTAAATTAGCTTCTGGTATATTTTCCAAATCTAATCTTCTTATTTCAGCCCATGATTGCCAGCCCTGCATATAAAATGCTATATATTTTTGAATGGCCAAATTATCAGGACTGTAAGGGTTATTTGCTAAATAATTTGAAATTTGAGTAGCATTAGCTGCATCCCAGTATTGCATACTTGCAGTTATTCCCTGTTGATAATATTGTTCGGCAGAACCACCGATCCATCCTCTTGCCGCTGCTTCAGCTAAAATAAAGCTTGTTTCTGCATAATCCATCATCATACCTTCAAAATCCGGCTCAAGTAGTTGTGGATTTAGTTGTGAAACTTCGCTTCTTGGTATAGCAGCTGCTTCGGCACTTTCTAAACCATAAGTAAGCCCTACAAATTCACCCGTTTCAGAGGCTGGTAAAAAATATTCTGATAATCTGGGATCACCTGAATCCTTCAAGAGATTAATAAAATTCTCGGTACCAGCATAATCCTGACGTCCATTTACCACATAAGAGACATATAAAGGATTAACGCTCGGCTGCTCTGTGATAAACTGAAAAGCTGCATTTTCGGCATTACTGGATATAGCATTATCTGCCGCATCAGAAATTACCTGCTGTGCGAGGGAAGGGTTTACATCGGAAATACGTATACCCATTCTTAACAATAAAGAATTTCCAAATTTTTGCCAATTTCTCATATTTCCGCCATAAACTACATCTCCGCCTGCAAATGAAGGCTCACCTACATCTATACTTGCAACAGCAGTTTGTGCTCTTTCAATTAATGAGTCATAAATTTCCTGCTGATCATCATATGCTGGGTTAGGTATTTCAGAACCCTGTAGTGCTTGTGAATAGGGAATGTTACCGTAAATATCTACCATATTATGATAAGCCCAGGCTATCATAATGTTAGCAACAGCATTTTGATTTTGAACCTGACCTACATTAACTGTGGGATCATCCAAATCTATCTCTGAATTTTTCCTTACTATTTCCTCCAGATCATTTATTGCTGTATAGAATTGCAACCAAAAGGTATTATTGGTAGCCGGCCTAAACTGATATCTCACCTCATCTGAATATTCATTCTGGGCCCAATATTGAGAAATTGTCATACCGAAAGCAACATTATCAAAAACCCCGAAATATCTAAGCCCTAACTGTCTCTGAGCAGCTGTCAACAGATAATTAACCGGCACCTCAGCAGGTCTGTTAGGATCTTCGTTTATCTCGGTTATATCTTCGCATCCTGTAACCATTACAAAAAGCATGGTTACTATTAATGATGTTTTAATTATATATTTCATTTTATTTTCTCTTTAGAAGTTGATTAAAATCCAAAACTTAATCTGAATCCATATGATCTTAATGTAGGTAAAGCACCACCTTCCAAACCTTGTACATTACCGGAAGTGGCAGTAGCTTCAGGGTCAATATGCGGTACTTTTTTATACAGTATGGCTAAGTTTCTACCTTCGAGTCCAAAACTTAAAGAATTAAAAGGTGTATTATCTACAATGGATCGTGGTAAAGAATAAGCTATGGTCATCTCTCTTAGTTTCACATAGGTGGCGTCATACACATGGGCCGCAGCCAGACCAAACTGGCCTGAGAAATAAGAAGCTGCATCAATTACTGTTTCATTTGGTCCTATTGTTTCTCCTTCGTCATTTTGCACAACACCTTCAGCAACAATACCTACTTGTCGTATATTTCCCTCAACAGTTTCTTCTGTCATACCGGAATATTTGGCAAAAAGATTTGTTACAGAATGTAGGGCCCCTCCCATTTGTGTATCAATCAGGAAGCTGAAATTAACGCCTTTAAATGACAGGCTGTTTCTTACACCACCTGTCCAATCGGCAAGATAGGTACCAAGAGGTTGGGTATCACTGGACTGCAGGTAATTACCACCAGCACCAATTACCCTGTTTCCATCCTCATCATATACATAATTTCTCCCAAATATAGACCCATAAGGTTCTCCTATTCGTGCATCTAAGGTAGATTCAAATACACCGTTAGCAATTCTGTAATTATCAATTCCCGGAGCCAGTTCCCTTACTTCATTTCTGTTTCTTGCCCAGTTAACAGTAAGGTCCCAACTAAAGTCGGGAGTATTTATAATACCTGCTCCTAATGAAATCTCTACGCCATAATTTACTAATTCACCTGCGTTAATAATTTGAGACCTGTAGCCGGAAGATCCTGAAACATCTACTTCAAAAATTTGATCCGTGGAGTTATTATTATAATAGGTACCATCAATAAAAATTCTGTCCGACAAGAACCGTAATTCTGCACCTATTTCGTAGGAATTGGTTTGTTCTGGCCTAAGGTTTTGATTATTTAAGGCATTAGGCAAAGAATAAGCAGGATTAGCACCAAAATTAGCCAGGGGTGCATATACTGAACTGATTCTATAAGGATCAGTATCATTTCCTACCTGGGCAATACTTGCTCTTATCTTACCAAAAGAAAGAATTTCATTATCCGCTAAAGCATCTAATCCTGTAAATACAAATGAACCACTTAATGAAGGGTAGAAATAAGAGTTATCACCTTCTGGCAAGGTAGAAGAAATATCATTTCTGATTGTAGCATCTAAATATACGATATCTCTGAAACCAACAGTGGCGGAGGCAAACCAACTGTAAATTTCCCGTTCTCTGGTTCTGTCAAAAATAGTTGGACGATCGTTAGAGTTTTCCAAACTATAAAAATCACTTACACTTAAACCTCCAACTGTTTCACCTGTATTTTCTCTAAAGTCATCCACCCTTATATTTCCGCCTATAAAAGCTGTAAGAGAAAAATCATCATTGATATTTCCATCATATTTAAGAATTAAATCAGTATTTAATTCTGATTGCTGGAGAACAGACTCACTATAGCTTGATTGAGCTACAGAACCTTCTGCAACTCTTTCCTGACGTCTGTCAGTATAAAAATCAATTAAGGCTCTTCCTGTTAAAGATATGTTTTCTGTAAAATCATAAGATAAGGAAGCATTACCAAATACCCTGTTCCTACTATCATTCTGGAGATTTTTATTTCTTATCCAGTAAGGATTATCTGCATATAAAGGCTGAGGATTTTGAGAGCTGATCCTGTTCCATGACCTTTGCTCACCTGTCGCCTCAACTAAATAGTAGTCTTCCAGTTGCTCCATATCCAGTTGTCTTTGTCCGAAATGGTTAAACTGAACAATAATATCTCCATAACCTTGAGAAGGCCGTCCATTAAAATCAGAATTTATATAATTTACTCCAGCACTAGCTGTTAATTTTTCAGATAAAGAGTATGAACTGTTGAAGTTAATAGTATTCCTTTCCATATCAGCATTAGGCACAATATGGCTTTGATTAAGGTTAGTATAGGATAACCTAAAAGAACCTTTATCATTACCTCCTGATAGCGAGACATTGTTATTAAAAGTAACTCCCGTTTTATAAAAATTATCGATGTTATCAGGGTGAGCTACCCATGGGGTTTCTTCTCCAAAATTAGGATGATCTTCATAATAACTATACCATTGCCGTACAGGCCTTCCATCCAGCCTAGGTCCCCAGCTTTGATCTACTGCGAATGCAGCCACATGCTGTCCGTTTTCCACCGAAAAAGGACCAAAACCTCCACCAAATTCATTCTGATAATTAGGTAAAATTAAAGGTTCAGATAAAGTTACAGTAGAATTAACTGTTACACCCAATGCCTGACCTCTTCTTCCTTTTTTAGTTGTAATAATAATAACTCCATTAGAAGCTCTGTTGCCATATAAAGCCGCTGCACTTGCGCCTTTTAATACGGACATACTTTCAATATCATTAGGGTTTATATCCTGGGCCGCGTTACCATAATCGAATCCACTTGCCCCCCGTCTTTGATTTGGATCGTTAAAATTAGAGTTGTCTATTGGCACCCCATCAACAACAAATAAGGGCTGATTATTACCTGCAATTGAATTAGCTCCTCTGATTAATATATTGGAAGAACCACCCATTGCTCCAGTTCCACTAATTTGTACACCTGCTACTTTTCCTTGCATAGAGTTGATCATATTAGTTTCACCAGCGCTTACCATTTCATCACCATCAAGTTCCTGAACAGAATACCCTAATGATCTTTGCTCCCTTTCAATACCCAAAGCAGTTACCACTACTTCGGAAAGTTGTTGTATATCAGGGCTCATCTCCACATCTATAACAGATCTCTGACCTATCGTTTCCTGTTGATCGGCCATACCAATAAATGTAAATATTAGAACACCTCCATCTGAAGGAACTGAAATCTGATAATTCCCATCCAGATCAGTGTTTACACCGGTATTAGTTCCTTGTAAAACTACATTTACACCAGGAAGCCCTTCTCCGGTTTCGGCATCTGTGACTGTACCGCTAACTGTGCGCTCCTGCGCCCATACACATAGCGCAAACATCCACATAAAAGACGTTAATAAAATCTTCTTCATATTTGCTTTTTTAAGGTTAATAAATAGGTTCATCGCAAATGTAGGAAAGATAGTTTCTATACGAAAGGATTTAATACATTAGTTTGTTGTAATATTATACACTTTAATCCATTTTTAATATATAGATATTACAACAGTTTTTTAAGGGGAAGGAATACAGATTTGAATATCTCTATTTTCAACATATGCTCATATAATCAATTATTTACGAATTTTAGGTACCCATAAATTCAATTTAAGACAATAAAAAAATAATTATATCTGCAATTTATATGAATAAAAATAAACTTATAGGACTTATTTTACATATTTACATTATATAATATTGGCATTAAATTACAATTTTACACATGCCTTTTGTCTTGCTTTTAATTTTTTATTAACAATTATTTTACAGGTTTTAAAAAGTCTGTAATTATTTTAAAAAAGCAATTAGGGTTTTTTACTAAAATGATTAATTATAGTTGAAAAATTATATTAACATTTCAGATCGTAAGGCATCTGTTGTTCTTGATAAGAAGCAGGAGTAGATTTTAAGGAAATAATTTTACCTGAGGTATTACAGAGTAAATTCACTTAATTAAAATGGAGAAACAATAATTTACAATTACAGAAAAGCTTTAAATTGATAATTGTGATATCAACCCACTTTCTTCTCTTCCTTAGTTTCGGGGTTTACAAACATAAAGCCTCTGGCATCATTACCCTCATGAAAGTGGATTTCCATACCAATGATATACATTACATGACTTTTTTCTATATAGACGGGTATATTCTCAATTTCAAAAGTTTTATCGGTCGCTTTTTTTTTATCAAAACCAAGCATATAATTCATTCCTGCGGCACTACAGCCGCCTCCTCCACGTACACCAATACGAAGACCATACTCATCAGGAATGTTTTTATTTCCCATAATGGCTTTAATCTCTTTAACTGCAGTTTCGGTAATGGTAACAGGAATCATAAATAAGGATATTTTTAATTTGTACGGATAACGTTTTTAAAATTCTAAAAGTTTAAGGAAAACTACTACTTTTATTTGGCGCGAAATTAACTAATTTTGAATTTAATATAAGATTTTTATCAATATGGAGCCAATTTACGATTTACTTAAAATAATCATTCCTGCCGGGATAGTACTTTATGCAATGTTTTTAGTGGTGAAAACTATGATGCAGAAACAAAATGAAGCAAAAATTATAGAGATGAAATCCAAAAACAAGGAAATCGTATTACCCATCCGACTACAGGCCTACGAAAGAATGACGCTTTTTCTGGAACGCATCTCGCCGGACCAGCTCATCAAAAGAGTCAACAAAAGCGAAATGAATGTAGCTGAGCTACAATACGTCATTTTAAATGAAATTCGTGAGGAGTTTAACCATAACCTTTCCCAACAGGTTTATATGAGCGATGAAGCTTGGAAAATAATTAAAAATGCAAAAGAGGAATTAATTATGCTCATCAACCAATCTGCAAAGGAATTAAACCCTGAAGCTAAAAGCCTGGAGCTGGTGAAATCTATCTATTCTCAATCATTGGAGAAAAGAATAGATAGTTTAGAATATGGTTTAACCTTTTTGAAAAACGAGATTCAACAGGAGTTTTAATAGCTTCACTAATTTTTAAACTTGTTTAATCTAGAAAAGTCAAATTTATTTATTCTTTTGTCAATTCAATGAATTGTTGAATCTTATCATTATCAACTGCTACTGATAAATCGTATAACGCAATTTTCCATTCGCCATTTTGCTTTACTAAAACACCAGTACCCTTGCAAACTCCCATCCATGTATCCAGCTTTTCATTAAACCAGACGGTATTAGCATCTTCAGACAAATAAACATCTCTGCTGATAGTTGTAAATGCCCAGGCACTTTCCCTATCGAAATACTCCTTTGACCATTCCCGCATTTCGTCCCTGGTCCATTTTTCAGTTTTATCAGTCCCCAGATAGATTCCTTCATCTGTCATCGAACCAAAAAACAATTCTTCATCTGCAGTAGCGGCCGCTTTATGCCATCCGTCCATCAGTAAATTAATTTTATCTTTTTCAGTTTGAGCATGGCTATTAAATTGAAAGAAAAGAAAGGAGCAGATTATTAAGATATATTTCATAATTTAAGTGTTAAGGATATAAATGGAATGCCAATATAAAAAAACTCTCTGAAGTCCCTGCTGTTTATAAACCCTAAATCAAAACTTCCTGAACTCGTTATATACCGGATGCCATATATTAAAATTGCATTTTCCTCAAATTCATTGCCATAAAAAAACATGTTTTCTGAGACTATGGCTAGCCTTCTACTTACCCGCGCCTTACCGGCCAGTGAAGCAAAATTGAAATTTCCCCCTTCAGTAATTGCCCCAAAATAGAAGGTTCCAGTACCATTTAAATCTCGATCACCTAAAGTTAAGCCGGTATTCAACAAAGCACCAGCGCCTGATCCCTCGTCTCTACTAACACCTATGGCAGCACCCATACCTGCTTTAAAGTGGAGGTTTTTACTAATTG
>JBEPWY010000016.1:0-20378 GCA_041642185.1 Marivirga sp. | reverse complement strand
AATAACTGATGCGGGAGTTGGTATTGCTGGGTTGTAATTAGTGCTGTCGGGCAGATAGTACTCTAAAGTGGTTTGTGCCGAAACGGAAAATATACTGAAAACTAGGATTATATTCAGAAGTATGTATCTCATAATAAAAAATAAGTTAACTTATAATATACGGATAATCCTTTAAAATGCCTTTTGGTTTTGTTTAAATGGTCATTTGTTAATGTGAGTGAATTTTAAAGCTGATGAAAATGCCAATGTTAATTTAATGTTAATTTATTTCCACTTATTTTTAATCTAATATTAATCGAAACATAAAGATAATTAGAATAAGTAAGCGTAGTTTTGTCACTGAAAAAAACAAAAAACAAATGAAGAGAATTTTACTAAAAACATGTGGTGTTTCAATGCTGATGTTGCTTTTTGCACATTTAGCTTGGGCACAAACCGGCACCGTTTCAGGAAGAGTTATCGATTCCAAAACTGGTGACCCTGTTATTGGGGCAAATGTTATAGTTGAAGGTACAACTACAGGTGGTACTACTGACATTGAAGGAGATTTTAAAATTGCTAATGTACCAACAGGAAACCAAACATTTGTAGTTTCTTATATTGGTTATGAAAGATTATCAATTACTAAAAATGTAGGTAATAGTGCAGATCAGGTTACTCAGTTAGGCACAATTAAAATTGTTGAAGGTGTAGTTGGCTTACAGGAAGTGCAGGTTATTGCCTCTATAGGTATTGATAGAAAAACCCCTGTTGCCATGTCTAATATTTCTGCTGAAGAAATTCAAACTACCATGGGTAATCAGGAATTTCCTGAAATACTGGAATCTACCCCAGGTGTTTACGCCACTAAAGGTGGTGGTGGATTCGGTGATTCTGATATTACTATCAGAGGTTTTGAGTCTACCAACGTTGGTGTATTAATTAATGGTGTACCTGTTAACGATATGGAAAATGGTCGTGTATACTGGTCTAACTGGGCTGGCTTATCCGATGCAGCAAGAACTGTACAAATCCAAAGAGGTTTGGGTGCTTCTAAAGTAGCTATCCCATCAATCGGAGGTACTATTAACATCATTTCTAAAGCTTCAGATGCTGAAATGGGTGGAGATGCTTCTTTTTCAGTAGGTAATAATAACTACCAGAAACAAATTATTACAGCTTCTACTGGTTTAACAGAAAATGATTTTGCAGTAACTTTCTCTGTAGGTAAAACACAAGGCGATGGTTATGTAGATGGTACTCAGTTTTTAGGTTATCAGTACTTTGCTAACATTGCAAAGAAAATAAACGAAAATCATGAAATAACTTTAACTGCCATAGGTGCACAACAACGTCACGGACAAAGACAGAACAGAAGCTTAATAGCAGACTATGCTAATAGTGAGAGAGGAATCAGATATAATCCTGACTGGGGTTATAAAAATGGACAAGTATTGAATACAGAGAATAATTTTTATTCTAAGCCATTATTTTCTTTGAACCATTACTGGACAGTTAGTCCTAAGTTGGATATTTCAACTGCTGCTTATTATTCATTAGGCACAGGTGGTGGTGGTGGTACAGCTACTAATGGAGGTGAGTATTACAGGACTTCCCCTGGCGGACCAATTGATTTTGATAGGATTGTAGATGAAAATGTTGATAACGGTGCTTTCGGTTCGACTGCTATTTTAAGAGCATCGAGAAATGACCATACATGGGCAGGAGCAATTTCTACAGCAAACTATGAATTAAATGAAGACATAATGTTATTAGCAGGAATTGATTTCAGGTATTATAAAGGAATTCACTTTCAAGAAGTAACAGATTTATTAGGTGGTGAATTCTTTGCTGATGATGCGGATGTTAATAACCCAAACAGAGCATTGAAAGTGGGTGAAAAACGTTCATATTATAATGATGGGATTGTATTATGGCAAGGTGGTTTTTTACAAACGGAATATTCAAAAGATGACCTTTCAGCATTTGTAACATTGCAGGCCTCAAATACAAGTTATAAAAGAGTGGATTACTTCAATTACTTAGATTCTGATCCTATGCAGGAAACTGATTTTGTGAATTTCTTTGCTTATGGAGCAAAGGGTGGAGCAAATTATAACCTGAGCAGAAATCATAATGTTTTTGCTAATGTAGGGTATTTTGAAAGAGCTCCTTTTTTCCAAACTGTTTTCCCAACTTATGATAATAATATAAACGAAGGTGCAGAAAATGAAAAGGTGTTAAGCTATGAGTTAGGGTATGGTTATAGAAGTGAAATTTTTTCAGCTAATGTAAACGTTTACCGTACTACATGGACGGATAAAACTTTTCAGGTGACTGTAAACAATCAGGGGCCAAACGGAACACCTTTATTTGGTAATGTATTAGGTGTGGAAGCAATACACCAGGGTTTAGAATTGGATTTATTATTTCAGCCTACTCCTAAATTGAAAATTAATGCAATGGCTTCTTTAGGGGATTGGAATTGGAATAATAATATTGAAGACGTAAACATTCTTAATGAAGATAATGATATAGTTAGGACTGTAAACTTATTTATCAAAGACACGAAAGTAGGTGGGTCAGCTCAAACTACTGCAATGGCCCAGGTGAGATATGAACTTATTGATGGTTTCAAAATTGGAGGTAACTTCAATTACTTTGATAATATCTACGCTAATTTTAACGTGCTTTCAAGAGGAGATTCCGAAAATGAAGGTGTTAGTCCATGGAAGGCTGATTCGTTTGGCTTGTTTGATTTAAACACCGTTTATTCTTTCGATATTTCTGATAAGTTAAAAGCCTCAGTAATTGGTAACGTTTATAATGTGTTCGATACTCATTACATTAAGAACGCCTTTGAAAATTCTGCTGACTTTAATAATCCTTATGTTTTCTTTGAAACAGGCAGAACATGGACGGCAACTTTCAGAATTAAGTTCTAAAAAAATCTAAATTAAGACGAAATGAAAATATTTAATAAATTTTATTTAGTAGCAATTGCTTTTGTGGCTTTTGCTTGCCATCCTTACGAGGATACCCTTGAAGAAATCGAAGCAAATGCTCCGGGACCTATAGCTAATATTGAAATCACCTTAACAGATGAAGAATATGAAATGCTGGAAGGTGTTGAAGGTGCAGAGAATGTAGTAGACTATGGTAATTTTAGCAGCGAAGAAGATGTAAGACAATTCATTCCTGTAATTTTAGCAGAAAAATATCCGTTATTTGATAATGGATCTTCAGTAAAGGTTAATTATGACTTTTACAGAGGTGGTTCTTCTGACGCTAGAACCTATAGCCGTGCAGATCAATATCAGGTTACTGAAGATGATTATACGCAAATAGATGGTGATGCTGCCGCTTACAATGTATTTACATCTGCGCAGCCAGCCGAATCTTATGTTCCTCTTGTACTAAAAAGAAATTATCCTGCTGCTACTGAGGATGACCTTCTCTTGGTGACTTATAAATATGCTGAAGAAGTGAATGACCCTTCTGTAAATGTGGTTATGGATAAAGCAGAATATCAGTCTTTAGTGGATTATACAGAAGCTGAAAGAGGTGTTGATTGGTTGGATGACTATGGAACTCTTGAGTATTTTTATGGTTCTAATTCTTATCACAGAAATTTCGATGGACGAATTGACAAAAGAAAAGGATATATAACAAATAATAATTTAACTGATGACTTATTTGTAGGCTCTGAAAGTCTGGAAGAAGATTCTTTAAGAATCGAAGCGAGAACTCAGGAAGGTATCCAGAAATTTCTTGAAATCAATTACCCTAGTGCTGTCGCCCAGGTAAATGGAACTCCAAAGTTTTATTTTGTTAGGTATACTATATATTATGGATTTACCTCTGTAACTTATTATGTAAAGTATCAGGTAGAGACAACTGCTCCTAATTTAAGTTTTAAATTAATAGAAGGTCCTTCAACAACTGAATTATCCTCTAATACTGAGTTTGAAAACAGAGGCGGATTCTACGTGTTCAATGGGTCTGATTGGGAAGAAGATGATAATGCTTATTACCTAAGCAGTGCTGACTATGATGCAATGGGAGCTCCTGGACGATATGATAACTTCAGCAGTTCTGTTTTGCCAGATGATTATTTACCAGCTTTATTGGAAGAGAAATATCCTTATGTACAAGAAGAAGAGGGACGTATTTTAGTATATAAATACTTCAGCTCAGGAGATGTTCAAACGAGAGGTGATTTATATTCTCAAACCAATGGAATTTGGAATAAGTATGAATCTCTTATCCAGGAAACTCTTCAGTTTGGTAAAGAAGAAGGTCAATGGGTACCTGATAATACTATTGCCTATACTTTAAGTGGTGATGATTATGCTACAATTGGCGCTATAGAAACTGAAAATGGAAATCCTCTAAGAGGAGATAATGTTGCTAGTTTTGGTAACTTCTACCAAAATTTCCCAGGTGGTGACACACACTGGACTGATGAGGATATAGCTTCAGTTTTAGGGCAATTCCTTAAGCAGAAGTATCCTGATGCTGCAGTAGGTCAGAAGTATTTAATTACTTATTTAGTTTATACTGGTGCAGCGGTTGAAAAACAGGTGAAACTTATCCTGAATGAATCAGGAGAATATGTTGTGGTAGAGTAAGAAATTATAGATGTATTAAAAACCTCAGTTCTTTTGAGCTGAGGTTTTTTTTTGCCTATTTTTGTTTTTTATTTTAAAAAATTATGAAAAAATATCTTTATTTATCATTTATCACTTTAGTGTTATTTACAGCTTGTAACGGAGATGATACTACCGATCCTGTTATAGAAGAGGAGGAAGAACAAGTATATATTCCTGAAATATTCACCTCTTTTGATTGCTTCCCTCAATTTAGCGAAAGCTCAATTGAACTAGTAACATGGAATATGGAGTTTTATCCTTTGGATTTTGATACGCCCAGTACAATAAGAACAGTATTGGATACATTAAAAGCAGATGTTATTGCTTTTCAGGAAATAAAGGATCCTGCTAATTTAACAACGGTAATAGATAGTTTGCCAGACTGGGAATTTGTTTATGCCGATGTGCGCTATGATCTTGAACTGGGTTTTGCCTACAGAACCACCGAAATTACCTCAATTTCTTCATTAGAAATTTTATTTAGTGATGACGCCAATGCCTTTCCAAGAGAACCTGTCATGGCTACAGTTCAACATATTAGCGGAGAAGAAATCACACTTATTAATATTCATCTAAAGTGTTGTGACAATGGTATTGAGCGTAGGAAAGTTGCCAGCGAAAAATTGAAAAACTATATAGATACCAACCTGCCTGATAGTAAGGTGGTTCTTTTAGGTGATTTTAATGATGAAATTGATGATGTGGATAATCCATTTTCTAATTTTATAATGGATGATCAAAATTATAGATTCACCGATATGGATATTGCCCTGGGCGATCCTGCAAACTGGAGCTACCCATCGTATGGACCGGAAGGAAGCCATATAGATCACATTCTTATTACGGATGAGTTTTTTAATTATACTATTGAAACTACAACACTTACTTTAGGGGAATGTATTTCACGTTATGAATATAATGTGTCAGATCATTTACCGGTAATGGTAAGTATCTCTTTATAATATACTGTAGGTCCATTAATTTTTCGGAGCTGAGATAGAAAACATAAACAGTTCTGATATAAATAAAAAAGGTCATTTCAAATTTGAGATGACCTTTTTTATGTTCTTGCCTTATTATAGCCATAGGTGAAGGCATTATTATTAAATACTATTCTTATAGCTGGCATTCTAATCACAACTCCCTGGCCTGTTGCTCACAGGTTACAAGCATACCATTCTCATTTAGCAAATAAATAATAACTATTACACAGTTAAAGTTTTTTGATCCTTCTACAGTTAAACTTCCGATAGTATAAAAGTAATATGCTATTCATGTTTAATTACTCTCACATCATAATAATTTAAAGTCATTTTTGTCAGCTTTTTACTAACTAATATATATGTATGTCGTAAATATTTTCTAATACCAATCAATCTTTCATCACTACTAATTATATAGCTAGTAATTATAATGACCTGATAAGCAATATTATAGAAAATATGGATTAAGAAAACTGATCAGCAACCGATAAAATACCAAGAAGATGAAAAGAGTTCTACAAATCATTCCCTGCATTATTGTTCTAGTTTTATTTGTAACATCTTCGGCTTTTGCACAAGGAGTCACAACAGCTTCTGTAAGTGGTACTATTGAGTCGGCCGAGGGTGAAGGATTGCCCGGTGCTACCGTGCAGATGACACACCTGCCTTCCGGAACAACTTACGGAAATGTGTCTAATACGGAAGGCTTTTTCCGTATTGCCAATATGAGAGTAGGTGGCCCTTACAGGATATCTGTCAGCTTTGTCGGTTTTGCTACTTTTGAACGCTCTGATATTAATTTATCATTAGGCCAAAATTTTCAAATAGATGTTGTTTTAAGAGAAGAAGCTTCCCAATTAGAGGAAGTTCTGGTGCGTGGGAGCGGGAAATTTGATGGTACACAGGATGGGCAAAAAACCGTGGTTGATGAACGAACGATTAATGATATCCCCACCATAAGCAGATCTATAGGTGATTATGCCAGATTTAATCCTTTGGCAAAAATTACAGAAGAAACTGACGGTTTTGCAATTTCACTTGGCGGGCAAAACAACAGATACAATACAATTTATATAGATGGTGCAGTTAATAATGATGTTTTTGGATTAGCAGGAAGTGGCACCAATGGTGGCCAAACTGGAGTACAGCCTATAAGTATAGATGCTATCCAACAATTCACTATCGCTCTCGCTCCTTTTGATGTGAGGCAGTCAGGTTTTGCTGGAGGGGCAATAAATGCCGTAACCAGAAGTGGCACCAATTCTTTTGAAGGCTCTGCTTATACTTTCTTCAGGAATGAAAAACTCGCAGGTAAAACCCCTACCAATAATGAGGAGGTGGAGCGAGAACGCTTAGATCCCTTTACTGCCAGCACAAGTGGATTTCGCTTAGGTGGGCCTATTGTTAAAGATAAACTTTTCTTTTTCATAAATGGTGAAATTCAGAGAGATGAAACTCCACAGCCATTTCAGGTTGAAAATTACCAAGGTCAAATGAGTGCTATTGATATTAGTAGGCTCTCCTCTTTCATACAGGAAAATTATAATTATGATGTAGGCTCCTATAATAATAATACGGCCTATTTAAACAGTGATAAAATTTTAGCAAAAATAGATTGGAATATAAATCCTTATCATAAACTATCAATAAGACATTCTTATGTAGGGGCTGAAAACCTTGAAGCAAGGAGATCAACGCCACGCTCCATTCAGTTTTTAAATGGTTCCGAATTTTTTGTTTCTACTACCAATTCCTCTGCTTTCGAATTGAATAGTAGCTTCGGGAACAATATTTCTAACAAATTAGTAGTGGGGGCAACTTTCACCAGAGACGACAGAGATCCTTTTGGTCCTGATTTCCCCACCCTGGAATTAAGTGACGGGGATAATGGAAATGTGACAATAGGTGCGGAAAGATTTTCCACAGCCAACCTGCTAAACCAGGATGCCATAACTATTAATAATGATCTTGAAATTTATAGTGGAAGACATACATTTGTAATAGGAGGGAATTTTGAATATTTCAATGCAGGTAATTTATTTATCAGAAACAACTTTGGTCGTTATAGATATTTTGACACAGAAGATGAGGAGGGTAATATTACAAGTACCGGAGTGGAAAACTTTTTAAGTGGAGAGGGAGCCACACAATATGAAAGAGGTTTTTCACAAGTAGATAATATAACAGGAGATGAATCTGATGCCATTGCCGACTTTAGACAAATTCAGTTTGCTTTATATTTCCAAGATAATTATAAGGTAACTGATAATTTAAATATTTCAGCGGGTATAAGGTTTGATTTACCAATTTGGCCAACTGAGCAGCCATTGAATGAAGATTTCAACAGAGAAACAATACCTGCCATTGAATCTTTTGGTTATGATATGAAGGGGGCTAAAACAGGTCAGTTTATTGAAACACAAATATTAATTTCTCCCAGAGTTGGCTTTAACTGGGATGTTATAGGTAATAAAAGAACCCAATTAAGAGGTGGTGTGGGTGTTTTTACCAGTAGAATCCCTCTTGTCTGGCCGGGAGGAGCTTATAATAATTACGGTTTTAATGTAGGGGAATATTTTGATAGTAATGTTCCTTTTAATCCTGATGTTAATAATCAGCCACCAGGAGATATTAATGTAGATGATCCAAGGCCGTCCGGACAAATAGATTTGTTTGCACAAGATTTTAAATTGCCTCAGGTTTATAAAATAAATTTAGCCATTGACCAGAGAATTGGTTGGGGAGTAATTGCTAGCTTAGAGGGGATTTTTACAGGAAATATCAATTCAGTTAGATATCAAAACTTGAATCTCAAACCTTCTACGGATAATCTTACCGGTACTCCGGATACAAGGCCTGTTTTTGATGGGCTGGTCCCCCGCTTTGGAGGAGACCCCATTGATCCAACTTATTCAGGTATCTATCTGGCAAGCAACACTAATAAAGGATATTCCTACAACATTGCAGCCACTCTTGATAAAACTTTCTCAAAAGGATTTGCTGCAACTGCTTCCTATACATGGGGCGATTCGTATAGCTTATTCGACGCTACCTCTTCCCAAAACAGCTCTCAGTGGAGAGGCTATTATAATGTAGAGGGGAGGAATGATGAAGGCCCTGCTTACAGGTCAACTTTTGCTACAGGTCACAGGGTTTTAGCCCAGGCTTCATATGAAATCGAATATCTCGGTTTCGCTAAATCGAAAATTTCTCTCATTTTCAATTCCCAGTCAGGCAACCCATATACTTATGTATTAGGAGCAAGAAATTTTCAAATAGTGGATGATGGTGGTTTCGATTTTAATGAGCTGATGTACGTTCCGGAAACAAGGGATGATATAGTATTGAGAGAGGTAACTGTCAATGATGTAGTTTATAGCCCTGAACAGCAATGGCAGATTTTGAATGATTTTATTGAGGATGATCCACATCTAAGTGAAAGAAGAGGCAAGTATAATGAAAGAAATGGCAGGTTTTTACCTATGACTTCTACATTAGACCTGAGGTTTCTTCAGGATTTTTTTATTGAAATAGGCGAAGGTAAAAGAAATACTTTGCAGCTTTCATTAGATATCTTTAATTTCACTAATCTGCTAAATAAGGATTGGGGTAGAGTATATGATCTCGGATTTGGTACTTTTCCACCTTTAAACTTCAGTGGGTACGTATCTGGTACCAACACACCCGCCTATACTGTAAATCCTGTCATCATAGAAGGGGAAAGGATTTATGAAAATAATATTGACGACAGGGGCTTCAGAAGTTCCAGGTGGCAGGCACAGATAGGTTTGCGGTACATTTTTGGAGGGTAAGTAATTGTCAATTAATTTGAAGCCTCATCCTGATTTTTTTCAGGCTGGGGTTTTTAATTTACCCACTTATATGCAACTTCTGCCGTTTATGATAAATACGTACTTCATAGCAACCAAATCTATTTCTTTTAGTTGGGAAGCTTCGTATGTTTGTACATTAATCCATTTTATTCTTTCTTTACTATTTATGAGTAATTCAGGCAAAAAAATTTTTTCAATTATTGCAATTATTTTGGTTGTAGCGGTAATTATATATTTTAACCAATCAGACACAAGGGAAACCGCAGGGCCCAAAGCTGATGTTGCTGAAGAAAGGGATACAAGAATCCGTGTAGATGCAAAAGTAGTGGATTATGAAGTGTTTAATGAGCAACTAGTGCTTACAGGCTCCTTACTGGCCAATGAGTCGGTAGAACTTTCCAGTGAAATATCAGGTAAAGTTGAAAGGATATATTTTGACGAAGGTCAATATGTAAAAAAAGGGCAGATATTAGTCCAAACCAATGTAGCAGAATTAAGAGCTAACCTGAAGAGGCTGAAATATACAGCAGAACTTAATAAAGAGACTGTAAACAGATTAAAACAATTATTGGAAAGAGGGGCCGTAAGCCAGGAGGAATATGATATTGCTTTTACACAACAAAAAACAAATGAAGCAGAAATACAATCTTTGGAGGCACAGATAGCAAAATCAAGGATTTCATCTCCTTTTTCAGGTTATGTCGGGCTTCGCTATATCAGTGAAGGAAGCTATATAACACCGACCACTCAAATAGCCTCATTATATAATACCAACCCAATAAAAATACAATTTGCAGTACCAAGCAGGTACAGTACTGTAGTAAAGCAGGGAAATGAAATCACTTTTACAACTGAGGCCAGTACAGAGGAAAGAAAAGCAACTGTTTATGCCATAGAGCCACAGATAGATCCTGTGACCAGAACATTAACGGTACGAGCTAAATGTCCTAATCCTGATAACACGCTTATTCCTGGGCAGTTTATCCGGATCAATTTAACGCTAGACAGCAATCCAGAAACTATTTTAGTACCTACAACAGCCATTATGCCAAAATCAGAAGGTCATCAGGTATATACTATTAAAGATGGAGTGGCATTTGCCAATGATGTGCAATTGGGAGTAAGAACTTCAGGGCGTGTGGAAATATTAACTGGGGTTGAAAAAGGGGATACTGTGGTGATTGTTGGTGTGCCTCAATTAAAGGACCGTACAGAAGTGAAAATCAAAAGACTAGAAGGAGGTAAAAACTAATGGCATCATTATCCAAAATAAGTATTCAGAGACCGGTTTTAGCCATAGTGCTTTCATTGGTAATCCTGATTTTTGGAGCTATAGGCTTTAATTTTCTGGGTGTTCGAGAGTATCCGTCAGTAGATCCACCTATTATCACTGTTTCTACTGATTATGCGGGAGCCAATGCAGATGTGGTAGAATCTCAGATCACTGAACCCCTGGAAGAGGCTGTTAACGGTATTGCAGGTATAAGAACCATCACCTCCACTAGTGCAGAAGGTCGTAGTCAAATCCGTGTGGAATTTAATTTAGGGGAAGACCTGGAAGCCGCTGCCAATGATGTGCGCGATAAAGTTTCAGGAGCAATTAGAAGGCTGCCTGATGATGCTGACCCTCCTTCTGTCAATAAAGCAGATGCAGATTCTGATCCTATCGTGTTTCTAAATATTAATAGTGAGCAACGTAGTTTGTTGGAACTGTCTTCCATTGCAGAAAATGTTTTTAAAGAGCGTTTACAAACTATTTCAGGAGTAAGTGAAGTGCGAATTTGGGGAGAAAAAAGATATGCCATGCGATTATGGATGGATCCTTTAAAATTGGCTGCCTATCAGTTAATTCCTTTGGATGTTCTAAATGCTGTTGAGTCTCAAAATGTAGAATTGCCTTCAGGTAGAATTGAAGGGGATATGATCGAGCTTGTTGTTAAAACCCAGGGTCAGTTAACTTCAGTAGAAGATTTTAACAACCTAATCATTTCAGAATCCGATGGTAGTTTTATCCGTTTCTCGGACATCGGTTATGCCGAATTAGGCGCTCTGAATATGCGAACTGTTTTAAAGCGGGATGGAGTGCCAATGGTAGGGGTTGTTTTAATTCCTCAGCCTGGAAGTAACAGTATTGAAATTACAGATGAATTCTACAAAAGACTGGATGAGATAAAAAAGGATATGCCTGAGGATATAAGTCTTGAAATTGGCTTTGACCAAACAGATTATATCCGTGAATCCATATCGGAGGTGCAACAAACCATCTTGGTAGCTTTTATATTGGTAATATTGATCATCTTCGCTTTTCTTCGCGATTGGAGAACAACCATAATTCCTGTAGCTACTATTCCTATAGCGCTTATAGGAACATTTTTCGTAATGTATATGGCAGGTTTTACTATAAATGTTTTGACCTTATTGGGTATTGTACTAGCCATTGGTTTAGTGGTAGATGATGCCATAGTTGTATTGGAGAATATCTACACAAAAGTAGAGGAAGGTATGAAGCCAATGGAAGCAGCTATTAAGGGCTCAACGGAAATATTTTTTGCAGTTATTGCCACTACAGTTGCTTTAGTAGCTGTTTTTATGCCCGTTATATTTCTGGAAGGCATCACCGGTAGATTATTTCGTGAATTTGGAATAGTAGTAGCCACTGCAGTGGTTATTTCTTCTTTTGTAGCGCTTTCTTTAACTCCTATGATGAGCAGTAGGATTCTAAAGAAGCGAGAAAGACAAAATTGGTTCTACAGAAAAACTGAACCTTTCTTCTTATGGTTGAACAATGGATATTCCAAGTCGCTGGATTCTTTTATGAAAGTAAGGTGGTTGGGAATAGTAGCATTTCTCGGTGCAGGTGTTTTGATATTTGTGTTGTTCAAGTATTTGCCTTCAGAATTAGCTCCTTTGGAAGACAGAAGTCAGATTTCTGTAAATGCTACTGGTCCGGAAGGTGCCACTTTTGAATACATGGATGAGTATGTGGATAATTTAGTAGAAGTAACTATGGATAACATACCTACTAACGGCCTCATTTCAGTAACATCACCTGGCTTTGGAACAAGGGGAGCAAATACCGCTTTTATGCGTATTAGATTATCTGATCCTGAAGATCGTGAGAAAAGTCAGCAGGAGATTTATGAAGAATACTCACCATTATTGGCAGAATATCCTGCCGCACAGGCTTTTGCTTTTCAGCAGCAAACAATAGGCGGCAGAAGGGGAGGATTACCTATTCAGTATGTTATACAAACGACCTCTCTGGATAAATTACAGGAAAAATTGCCTGAATTTATGGAGCAAGCAAAAACAGATCCTACATTTACGGTGGTTGATCTGGACCTGAAATTTACTAAGCCTCAAATTGATATTCAGATTGATAGGGAAAAGGCTAAATCATTGGGTATATCAGTAATAGATATTGCCAGAACCTTACAATTAGGACTAAGCGGTCAGCGATTCGATTATTTCATCATGGACGGCAAACAATATCAGGTAATTGGTCAGGTACAGCGAAACGACCGTAATGATCCAGTTGATTTAAAATCATTATACGTGCGGGCAAGTACTGGGCAAATGGTGCAATTGGATAATCTTGTTAATTTAGGAGAGTCATCCACACCACCTTCTTTATTTCGTTATAACAGATATATTTCAGCAACTGTATCAGCGGGATTGGCTCCAGGAAAAACCATTGGTGATGGTGTAGAAGCAATGGATAAGGTGGCAGATAAAGTACTGGATGAATCTTATTCTACTGCTTTAACTGGAGCATCACTTGATTTTTTTGAAAGTTCATCAAGTTTATTGTTTGCTTTTGCCTTTGCAATAATATTAATCTATCTGGTTCTGGCTGCTCAATTTGAGAGTTTCAGAGATCCTGTAATCATACTTTTTACAGTTCCTTTGGCAGTGGGAGGCTCATTTTTGTCACTTTGGCTTTTTGGAGAAACCCTTAATATCTTTAGTCAGATTGGTATTATCATGCTTATAGGCCTTGTTTCGAAAAATGCTATTTTAATTGTGGAATTTGCAAACCAGAAAAAAGCTCAAGGTTTAGGTCTTCAGGATTCTATAACAGCAGCAGCTAAATCCCGATTCAGACCTATTTTAATGACGGCACTTTCAACTATTTTAGGGATATTACCTATTGCTTTGGCATTGGGTGCAGGTTCAGAAAGCCGCGTGTCTATGGGGATTGCCATTATAGGAGGGTTGATTTTTGCAACAGGCTTAACTTTATATGTTATCCCGGCAATTTATTCATATATGGCCAGTAAAAGGGCACGAATGTCCAGGGTTGAATCATGATTTTTTAACAGCATAGCCAGATTTAAAATATTATAAATGAAATACAAGATTACTTTTATTGCTACTTTGTTTCTATCTCTTATTGCGATGCAAGTTCAGGCTCAGGAGATACTGACTTTTGAAGAGGTGGTTGAATTGGGTTTACAGAATAATTTTGACATTAAAATCAGTGAAAATAACCGTGAAGTAGCCAATAATAATTACAGCTTGGGTAATGCAGGTTTCCTGCCGACCCTGGATCTTCAGGCCGTTTATGCGGGGGATAATAATTTACGGTTCCAGGGCACAAGTGCATCCGACTCTGTATTTATAGTAAGGGATATCCAGTCAAATAATTATGGTGCCAACGCAACTATAAATTGGGTGCTTTTTGATGGCGCCAAAATGTTTGTTACATACGATAAATTAAGTGATATAAGAGAACAGGCCCAATGGGATGCTAAAGTAATAGTAGAAAATACGTTGAGTAACATTCTTATTGCTTACTATACTATTATTAATGAGAAAAGCCGGTTTGATATTCTGGAGAATACTCTGGCCCTGTCCCGCGAACGTCTGCAAATTGCAGAGGATAAATATAAATTAGGTAATTTTTCTAAATCAGAATATTTATCAGCACAAGTAGATTATAATGCAGATCAGTCCGCCTATATATCCCAAAAAGGCGCATTAAGTGATGCTAAAGTTCAATTAAATGTTCTTTTGGCACGTAATGCGGAACAAAGTTTTACTGTTGCAGACTCTATCATTACGATAGATGGATTTTTTGAAATAGCAGAACTGAGAAATAAATTAAATGAAGAAAATTATAATTTAATCTCCTCCAGAATAGGTTTAAAAATAGCTGAAAAAGAAAAAAATGAAATCAGAACTGAATTGCTGCCTCAATTGGCATTTAGTGCGACTTCAGGTTTGGGCCGTTCAAATAACCCTATAGGATTTTTAAGATCCACCGAAAGCACTTATTTGAATTATGGGTTTACTGCTTCCTGGCGTATTTTTGATGGTTTTAACAGAAACAGAAGGATTGAGAATGCCATTATTACTATGGATAATCAGCAGGTATCACTAGACCAATTAAAGTATGAATTGCTGGGACAACTTGAAACGCAATATGTGCTTTATCAGAACAGGCTAGAACTGATCCGTTTGGAAGTGAGAAATGTGGAGGTTGCGAAAGATAATGCAGAAATAGCATTGGAAAGCTTTAAGGTAGGGAGAAGCAATTCATTGGCTTTCCGAGAAGCACAATTGAATGCAGTGCAGGCAGCAGGTAGGCTATTAAATGCATTATTTGAGGCCAAACTTGCTGAAATTGAAATTCTAAGAATTACTGGCACCACTATTACTGAAGGTTGAAAAACCTTCATTAATAGCTGTAGTTGATTTTAAAGATCATTTTTGTATAGCTATAGGGTTGCGGTGATTATATGTCCTGTTTTTTTATTCTTTTAAAATGAGTAGATAGGTTTGTCTAATTTTTGAATAAAAATTATGGCAGGCTTAAAAATATAACCGGAAGGATTAAGTGTCTATCATACATCTCTAAACTGTCAGAAACTTATAATTTTGAGTTTTTCAACTCTAATCCATCTCTCTTTTTGCTTTTACATCTTTAAAACACGCAACTGTTTATCGAAAAAAACTAAAATCATTTAGCTTTTGACCCTATATTCACGTATATTATATATTGCGTAAATGAGATCAGTATACTTTAAATACTGTTTCTGGAAAAGAATAGGAATGATTTTACTTAAGAAGGTTGTATTTTTATTATTAATTTCATTGTCTTTTATTAGCTGTTCTATAAAAAGTTCTGATGACAGCTCTCATGAAAAACAGAGTTATGAAATAGAGCCAGTCGATTTAGATTTATCTACAATAAAAGAGAGAGGCTATTTAACTGCAGTTGTGGATAATAGTGCTACAAGTTACTTTATCTATAAAGGTAGACCGATGGGCTATGAGTATGAAATGCTTAAATGGTTTTGCGATGAAATAGACATTGAATTACGAATCATTGTTACAAATGATATTGCAGATGCTCTTGAAAAGCTGAACAGAGGCGAAGCAGATATAGCTGCTTTTAATTTAACAGTTACCAAAGAACGAAAGAAGCATGTTGATTTTACGGAACCGCTTTACCTGGCCAGACAAGTACTTGTTCAGAAAAAGCCAGATAACTGGCGTTCTATGAAAATACATCAAATAGAAAAAACACTTATTAGGGATCCAATAGAATTGATTGGTAAAGAAGTTTATGTTAGGAAAAATACAGCTTTTGCTTCCAGGTTATCCAATTTGTCTGAA
Organism: Marivirga sp.; assembly: GCA_041642185.1. Taxonomy (GTDB): domain Bacteria; phylum Bacteroidota; class Bacteroidia; order Cytophagales; family Cyclobacteriaceae; genus Marivirga. The sequence goes on along the minus strand of JBEPWY010000016.1, from coordinate 4,310 downwards.
GAAATAGGGGGAGATATTGTAATTATTCAAGACAGCAGCAGCATAGAAGTAGAAGAACTTATAAGAATGGTGGCGGAAGGTGAAATTGACTATACCGTTGCCGATGAAGACGTAGCTATGTTAAGCGCCACTTTTTATCCTATTATTGATGTAAAAACGCCCATCAGCTTTTCCCAAAAAATAGCATGGGCCATTCGTTCTAATTCAGATTCATTAGAAACAACCATAAATAATTGGTTGTTTAAAAAGCAAAAAACCACTGATTATTATGTGGTATATAATAAATATTTCAAGAACCTTAAAAGATCAGCTAATAGATCTTACAGCGAATTCTCTTCTGTTAGCGGTAATAAATTATCACCCTATGATGAGCAGATAAAAGAAGCCGCTGGGTCAATAGGCTGGGATTGGCGTTTGCTGGCATCTTTAATCTATCAGGAAAGCCATTTCGATCCTAACGCCGCTTCATGGGCGGGGGCAAAAGGACTTATGCAGCTGGTAGAAAATACCGCCAAGGAGTTTGGTGCAGTGGATGTAAATGATCCTAAACAAAGTTTAACAGCAGGAGCAGCTTACATAAATTGGTTGCAAAAAACTTTGGATAATTATATTGAAGACAGTGTAGAGCGTCAGAAATTTATCTTGGGGGCTTATAATGTAGGCATCGGACATATTGAAGATGCAAGAAGACTTACCGAAAAATATGGTGATAATCCAGATATATGGGAGGATAATGTGGCTAAATATCTACTTTTAAAATCAAAGAAAAAATATTATTCAGATCCTGTCGTGAAATATGGATACTGCAGAGGATCAGAACCGGTTAATTACGTGGAAGAGATTTTGAAACGCTTCAAACAGTATCAGCAATTGCTGAAGGAAATTGAAAATGAAGAATTGCAAGCGAGTAATTAATTTTTTAGTTATACATTTAAATAAAGGGAATTCAACACTTATATGACATCAATAGATAAACTTTATAGCGAATACTCTAAGGAGCGAAATATAAAGTTAAATAAAGAACAATTTGTTTACCTGATAAATTTATACCCCGCTTTGCGTGTGGCTTTAAGTGATGGTATATTAGATAAAGAAGAGTGGATAACAGTTAAAAGATTGGCAAAGATATTAGGAGATGAATTTGCCTCAGAGGATTTTGGAGAAGAAAAGGAGGAAAATCTCATGCTAATATACAAAGCGGAATTCCGATATTTGATTAAGAATCTTGAAGAATGGGAGCCACGATTTTTAAATGCCTTAAAAGATTATTTCAAAGAAAATGAACCTTCTAAAGAATTTGTACTCGAAACCATGTATTTATTTGCCCATGCCTCAGACGGATTATCTAAAGAGGAGGAGAGCACAATTGACTATCTTACTTCTCAGCTTGGACTTGATAATACTGTAATTTAAAATAATAAAAGCGAATTTCATTTACCTGAAATTTGCTTTTATAATAGGGTGTGTTTTTTTGTTGAAAGCATATTATTTTTGGGATTGATTAAAAAATGAATTCTAAATTTACTAATACATTTAAATAATGGTAAGTTGATTAATTTCTATCTAAAACCATTAATTATCGTTATTCTACAGCATTCAGTCGATTAACAATTGCTTGAAAATCTAAAGATTGCCAGTTATTAACAATATTGTCCCGTTTCATCACTTCATCCATTATAGCTTGTTGCTTCCTGCCTGTTTGTAAAGCCTCTGAATATCGCATATCACTAAAAGTGACCATAGAATATAAAGGCATCCATTCATCGGGGTACTTTTCATGGAGTATAGCTTCTATTCTTTTTTGTAATAGAAATTTATCATCGGCTACTAAATCCCGCATTTCTATAAAATTATGAAGGGCTAAATCTGCTATAGCATCTGCATCCACTTTTCTCATTTCTTCATAAAGTGGCAATGCTTTCGTCCAATCATCCGAATACTGATTGAGTAATTGATTTAGCACAAAACAATCTTCAAAACCTGCATTCATACCCTGTCCATAAAAAGGAACAATGGCATGCGCTGCATCTCCTATTAAAACACAGTTATTTTTAATCCATGGGTAGCATTTAATAGTAACCAATGAGGAAGTTGGGTTCTTGAAATATTCTTCTCCAATATTTTTGATATAATTTAAACTGTCAGGAAATGTTTCGCTAAAAAATTCAGTTACCTGCTCGGGCGTTTTTAGGCTTTCAAATGAAGGGCTTCCTTCAAAAGGAAAAAATAATGTGCAGGTAAAACTCCTGTCCAGATTGGGGAGTGCAATTAACATATACTTACCCCTTGGCCATATGTGCAATGCATTATTAGCTATGGCAAAATCTCCTGATGCTGTAGGTGGTATTGTTAATTCTTTATAGCCATGAGGGATATAATGTTGCTCGTAATTATATCTGTTGGTATTTACCATGGCTTGTCTCATTTGTGAGAAAGCCCCATCAGAACCAAAAATTAAATCGAAATGATGGATGATCTCTTTTTCCGGAGTTACAAATTTTATCTCTGTCCGGTCAAGATTCACATTTTTACAAGTATGCTCAAAGTTGATTTTTACACCAATTTCCTCAGCTTTATCAATCAAAATTTCATTTAGTTTTCCTCTGGATACAGAATTGATAAATTGTCCTTCCTTACCATAAGGCTGAAAAGTTAATTGTCCGTCCAACCCGTGCATCATGCGGCCCTCCATGGGAATTAAAATCTTCCTCACTTCATCAAAAACACCAATCTCCTCTAGTGCTTTAATCCCTCTGCGGCTTAGGGCCAAATTGATTGACCGCCCGGAATCTGTACTTGCTTTACGGATGTCAGCCCTTTTCTCGAACATGCTTACCTTGTAGCCTCTTCGCCTAAGATAGATACCTAACATAGCGCCCACTAGTCCGGCGCCTAAAATCCCGATATGCTTTACATCTTTTGTCAAATTTATTTCTGTTTTAAAGCTGCTAATGATGCTCTCAATATCTTTGAGAATTCATACTGTTCCTCAAACGTATTGTAAAGAGGTACAGGTGCCAATCTGATTACATCCGGCTCGCGCCAATCACCTAATATACCACGATTCATCAATTCATCAAAAAGAGCCTTGCCATATTTTAAAGTTAAAAGTGATAATTGACATCCTCGTTCCTCAGGATTTTCAGGTGTGATTAGCTCAAATATTTTTTCTTCTTTATTTATTTCTTTTATTAAATATTCCAGATAACCAGTTAAAAGCTTACTTTTTTTGCTTAAAGCATCCATTCCGACTTCAGCAAAAATTTCAAGAGAAGCCAGATGTGCTGCACCGCCTATAATATTCATATTGCTGAGCTGCCATCCATCTGCTCCTTCCATCGGGATAAAGCCCTTTTGCATTTTAAATCGTTCTGCCTGGCTATGGCCCCACCATCCTGCCAGTCTTGGAATTTCAGGATTGTTACCAAATCGTTCATGCACATAAATACCTGAAACGTTTCCGGGTCCCGAATTTAAATATTTGTAAGTACACCAGCTGGCAAAGTCAACATCCCAATCATGCAATTTAAGGGGAATATTTCCTGCTGCGTGTGCCAGATCAAAGCCTGCATAAGCCCCTGCTTTATGGGCAGCTTCAGTAATGGCTTTAAGGTTGAAAAACTGACCAGTGTAATATTGAACACCGCCCATCATTACCAAAGCCAACTCTCCCTTATGTTTTTCTATGGTATAAATAATGTCCTCTGTTCGTAATGTTTTTTCGCCATCTCTTGGTGCTATTTCCACCAAAGCATCTTTAGGATCGAACAACTGATTGCCTCCGTGGTAGGAATGCCAGTTCAATTGCGATTCAAACACATATTGATCAGAAGGAAAAGCACCTGCCTCAACTATAATTTTATATTTTTTGGCAGTTGGCCTGTAGAAAGAAACCATCAGTAAATGCAAATTGACTGTTAGGTTGTTCATAGAAACCACCTCTGTAGGTTTTGTTCCTATAATGGCTGCTAAGCTGTTTTTACTATAAGTATGAAAGTTAAACCAGATATTCTCTTTTTTTGGATTGAAATGTCCTTCCACTCCAAAAAGCTCCCAGTCTTTTAATTCTTTTTCTATAAATGCACGCGTTCTTTTTGGTTGTAGCCCGAGGGAATTGCCCGTATAATAGATTACCTGCTTGCCATCAATAACAGGTATATGGAATTCGTTTCTATATTTCTTCAATGGATCTTCCTGATCCAATTTTATAAATGTCTTCTTTAAAGAGAAAGGAAATGAATAAAGTCCGTTCTTCCTTTTTACGAAATTGGGAATGTATTCATGTAACTTCTTAAAAGAACGCAAAAAGG
>JBEPWY010000015.1:0-21237 GCA_041642185.1 Marivirga sp. | reverse complement strand
TCCATTAACAAATCCTGCTTTGTGATAATATGCGGTGTTTGGTATTCATCCATTACCATCAGCGCTTTTTCACCACGGTTCATCATAGAAGATATAGTATCAACTGTTGTATTCATGGCAATAAATTTAAAGGAATCATCCATTATCTCAGATACAGCTACATTTTTTAGCTCAGGCTTCTGAACTAATTTGTTTAACAGCCTGGTGTCAGAAATACTACCTACAAAAGAACCGTTTTCTTTTACAGGTAACTGTGATATAGACAATTCATCTAACAATTTAACTACTTCACCAACTTTGGTGGTGCTTTCTACTGTAATTAATTTTATAGATTCATTTCTTTTACTGATGATATCTTTAGCCGTGGCATATACATTATTTTCAAGGAAGCCATGATCACTCATCCAGTCATCATTGTAGATCTTGCCTAGGTAGCGTGTTCCGTGATCAGGTAAAATAATCACCATCACGTCATCTTCTTTTAAATTCTCTCTTGCGTACTCTAAAGCACCATGAACAGCCGATCCGCATGACCACCCACAAAACAAGCCTTCCTCACGTGCCAGTCTTCTGGTCATAATGGCGCCATCTTTATCGGTTACTTTTACAAAATGATCTATTACAGAGAAATCCACATTTTTGGGTAAAATATCTTCTCCTATACCTTCAGTTAGATAAGGATAAATCTCCTTTTCATCAAATTCACCTGTTTCTTTATATTTTTTAAATACCGATCCGTACGAGTCAATTCCAACAGTAACTACTTCAGGCTTTTGTTCTTTCAAATATTTACTTGTTCCACAAATAGATCCACCTGTGCCTACACCTGCAGCCCAATGTGTAATTTTACCCTCTGTTTGCTCCCATATTTCCGGGCCTGTGGTTTCATAATGAGCCACAGCATTGGAAGTGTTGTCGTATTGGTTTGGGTAAAAAGAATTAGGGATTTCTTTATTCAATTTTTTGGCAATCGAATAATATGATCTGGAGTCCTCAGGTGACACATTGGTAGGGCAAACAATTACCTCTGCACCCATGGCGCGAAGAATATCCATTTTCTCTTTCGATTGTTTATCAGCCAGTGTAAAAATGCATTTGTATCCTTTCGCAATAGCGGCCAAAGCAAGTCCCATTCCTGTGTTTCCGGATGTTCCTTCTATTATGGTACCGCCTGGTTTAAGAATGCCTGCTTTTTCAGCATCCTCCACCATTTTTATGGCCATTCTGTCCTTCATGGAATTGCCAGGATTGAAATACTCTACTTTTACAAGTATAGTACCAGGAACGCCTTTGTTTACCTTATTTAATTTAACCAAAGGTGTATTGCCGATGGTCTCTATAATTGAATTATAATACATGTTGTTTTTAATTTCTTTGGTGCAAAGTTAATTATTTATAATGATCATTGAAAAGTGACGCGTGTAATATTCAACTTCTTTTATGAATATAATTCAAAAACAGAATGTTCATATTTGTTATGTGTTCTAAATCAGAAAGCCATGAAAAAGTTTAACCCACAAATTATCCAAGATAAAATCAATGAATTATCCAATTATGGCTATGTGAATAACTTTTCATTCAAAAATGGCTGCATCACATTGGTTAAAGAAATAGACGAACAAACAATAAAAAAAGATTATGTGGCAGAGCAATTTTCTGTTGAGGCGGAATTCTTTTATGAGGAGAGAGGATCGGCTATAATTACTTTAATGACAAATGATGGAGAGTTAGGCTATGTTATTGATAAAATGGATGTTAAAGGTGAGTTTCCTTTTATTAATTATTTTGAAGCATTAGACGACTAATGTCAGAAAGGATTTCGGAGCTCAGTTTATAAAATATTAATTTTTAGGTTTATTTATCTATAAATTAGGGATGGTTCTCTCAGAGACCATCTCTTTTTTTTATTGAAAAACCCGCCAGTGAATTTGTCGTTAAAAGTACTAGCGTAAGAAGTTCTTCTTGGCTGATGTTTAACATATTTAAATAATCTGACATCTTATGAAAGATAAAAACGAAATGACAACCATTTCCCAAAGATTAGAAGAAATTAAATCTGATGGGTATACAATAGATTTTCGCTTCGACGATAATGAAGGAGTTTTAAAATCAGAAAATAATCAATATAAACCTGAGGAAATAGAAATAGTAAACAAATTCAGGTTTGAAGGACCTTCCGACCCAGATGATTTATCTATATTATACCTTATAGAAACTAATGATGGTGCTAAAGGATCAATAGTAGATGGGTATGGTATTAGTGGTTCGCCTGAACTGGCGCAATTCCTTATGAAAGCAGAGTCTTAATTCTGCTTTTTCTGCGCCAGCAAAAATAATACTGCCATTCTTATGGCCACTCCATTCTCTACCTGATTTAAAATTATAGCCTGTTTGGAATCTGCCACATCACTGCTTATTTCCACCCCTCTGTTGATAGGTCCGGGATGCATTACAATAATGTCCTTTCCGATGCTGTTCAATAATTTTTTATTGATTCCGTAATACAATGAGTATTCTCTCAAGGATGGAAAATATTTTAACTGTTGACGCTCAAGTTGAATACGCAGTATGTTGGCAACATCGCACCATTCCAATGCTTCTCTCACATCCAGGCTTACTTTTACCCCTAGTTCTCGAATGTATTTTGGCAATAAGGTATTGGGCCCGCAAACCATAACTTCAGCTCCCAGTTTTTGCAATGCATAAATATTGGAAAGGGCTACCCTGGAATGGAGTATATCGCCTATAATAGCCACTTTTTTACCTGTTAAATCCCCCAGTTTTTCTCTGATGGAATAAGTATCCAGTAAAGCCTGAGTGGGATGCTCATGGGTGCCATCTCCGGCATTTATAATATTGGCTTTTATGTGTCTTGAGAGAAAATGTGCAGCTCCGGGGCTTGCATGGCGCATTACTACCATATCAACCTTCATTGATAAAATGTTGTTGACGGTATCAAGTAATGTTTCTCCTTTTTTTACAGAACTGTTAGAAGATGAAAAATTGACCACATCTGCAGAAAGCCTTTTTTCTGCAAGTTCAAAAGATAATTTAGTTCGTGTGGAGTTTTCGAAAAATATATTGGCAATGGTGATATCCCGCAGAGAAGGTACTTTTTTAATAGGGCGGTTAATTACTTCTTTAAAATGATCGGTAGTTTCAAAAATCAATTGAATATCTTCTTTGTTTAATTCTTTGATACCCAATAAATGGTCTACACTTAAATTTGCCATATTTATTCGTTTGTCACTAGCCAGATTTTGTCACTTTCAGCTCCTTGATCCATCCATTCAACCAATACCCGCTGAGTTTTCATGGTATTGACCCTTTTTCCTACATAATCGGCTTGGATGGGAAGGTCTCTTGTATATTTTCTATCGATAAAAGTCAATAACTCCACTAATCGCGGACGTCCAAATGCAATCATAGCGTCTAATGCAGCTCTAACAGTTCTACCTGTAAATAGCACATCATCAATGAGAATTACTTTATTATCTTCAATTAAAAAAGGAATTTTGGTGGCATTAGCCTGTAGAGGATTATCTCTTCTTCTGAAATCATCGCGGTAAAATGTTGTATCGAGATAACCTAAAGGGATATTTTTTCCTAAACGTTCTTCTAGCCTTTTTTGGATTCTGTTTGCCAGGTAAATACCCCTTGGTTGCAGGCCTATTAACACAGTATCACTAAAATCACCATGGTTTTCAATCAACTCCTCTACAAGGCGGTTGATTGTGATTTGTAAAAGTTCTGTATCTAAAATCAGGCGTTTCTCCATAATACTGTGGGCAAAGATATAAAACTACTAAATTATTTAACCACTATTTTATTGATAAAAAATACTTTTCTGTTGAGTTCCACATTATTCTGCTGAAGATTCTTCACTTTATTTACTCCGTAAGCAAAAAAAGTATTGTCATACCAGTTTTCCAGCCCTTCCAGATCTTCATAACTGGCTTTTATTTCATCGCTATCGTATAATAATTTTAAATCTTCTGAAAATTTGCCCTCAACAATTTTTTGCCCTTTTATTACTTTAACTTTTAGTTGCTGATTGAAAAGGTAAAGCATTATAATTTGATCATCAGAAAAAGCAAGATGAATATGTTCTTCTAATTGAAAACTTTTTAGGTCATTAATTTCAAAACTATTATCCCATAGTAGCTCACCTTCATCATCAAATGCTATTAAAACTGCATGGGTGTATTTGTAGCCGTCAAAAACCTGAGTAGAATTGCGCATCATGAAGGCATCCATGCTATAGCCCCCAAAGCTTCTGCTTCTGTTGGTGTAAGTTGGATAATAGCCTTCGCCCACCAATATATTCTGACCACCCTGTCTGATAATATCCTGCACATATATGCGGTAACTGAATTTCAATTTTTTGCCTTTAATTTTCTTTCTGGCAATTCGATTTTTTATTCTATTTTTCCGTCTTTCCTTCATATAGTTAAAGAAGTTTTCCAGATCGGCATAATTATATAGGTTAATTTTATCTTTGTCTGGATCACTTATATCAGCAACATATAAACCTCTTGAAATTTCGCGCCTTCTTCTGGTGCTATATGTACCGGCCAGCAAATTACCGCCTTGGCTACTGTTTAGAATCCTGCCGTCAGTCAAACTAATATCCTTGTGGGCATCAATATCTTTGGTAAAAACTAATTCTCCTTCAGTGGTATATGCACGTACAGTTACGCCATAACTTTTATCATATCTTCTCACACTAGTGATAATTCTTACCCAATCGTCCTCAGATTTGGTAACGATTTGTAATAAACTACTCCTGTCATTATAAAAACCAGGTATTACTATTCCTTTTTCAAAGGTGAAATTATACATCATTAAAACGGCTCGTGTATTTACATTGCCTCCAAAAATGACCGCATCATTTTTCATTTCAAATTCAGTAAGGCTAATTGGTACTATGTTTTTATAGGTATAAGACTTTACCAGAAAATCATCTACCAGAAAGGAAATAAATAATAAATCTTTTGCGTATTCAACTCCTTCCTGAAAAAGCATGACAAACCTTCCATTTTGATAATCATATCCCCTGAAGGAAAATTTATTATCAATCTGTATTTCTTTTTTATCTACCTCCATCAATGAGGTATCAAGACGGATGATTTCCCACACATTCTCTTTTCTGGTACTTTTATCATATAATTCTTTGAAAATGAAAATACCCTCTTCCTTAGCGGAAACAACAAAATAAGGTTCGTTGAGATCATCTATTTCTATCTCATATCTCGTAGGCTGAGTAATTTGTGAGAAAGCGCCCTGACTAAATAATATAAAAATCAAAAAGAATATTTTTCGCATATAATTCTGTGGTTCTCAATCGGTCTTCTAATATGAATAAAAATAGTTACGAAAATCGCCAATAATCGATGATGGTTTGAATTTACTTGAACCTGATTATACTATAAACCTGAGTTAGAGTTTAAATTCGACCTAAAAACCCCATTAGAACATTCCCGCTCGGGCAGGACTCGCTATCTCGTCCCATAAGAACGGGATTTTTATAATTTTAAAAAAAGAAAATTATCCGTGATCTCATTAATATTTACATGAGATACACCCCTAAGGCGGCGGATGATATTATTATAATCGAACCCAGGTTATAAATAATTCAAGTCTATTTATATTAACCTATATGGTTTGCGATTGGTTTTATAAATAGTTTCATTAATTAAATAACATCCTTTTTATTAGTTCTATTCATTAATTTAGAAATTAATTATAGGTTTTAAAATTGAGCATTCACGATATATCTTTTAATTTTACACAAAATATAAATAATCCCCTTCATTTTGGAAAATAAACACATTCTCAAAGTAATTAAAAATACAGCCAAATACATGGAACTGTACGGCGAAAATGACTTTAAGGTCAGAAGTTTTAATTCTGCCATTTTCAAACTGGAAAGATCTGATGTGAAACTTTCTGAGCTATCTGTTGAGGAACTTGAAAAAATCGATGGAGTAGGGAAAAGTATTGCTAAAATCATTGACGAAATTAATAAGACAGAAGACTTAGCCTATTACCAGGAATTTATAGCCAAAACTCCGGAAGGGGTACAGGAGATGATGAAGCTGAGTGGATTTGGTCCGAAAAAAATCAAATTAATATGGGAGGAGCTAAACATAGAGACTCTTGAAGATTTAATATCTGCTTGTAAGGCCAATAAGATAGCTGTTTTAAAGGGCTTTGGAGAAAAAACACAGGAAAAGCTGATGTCCGCTGCTACCTTTAAAATAAATAGTAGGTTTTATTTACACTATCGTGAAGCTGAGAAATTAGGTAATTTGCTGGTAGAGGATATGAAAAATTTAGTAGGGGAGAAAAACGTTTCATTAACAGGTGAAATCAGAAGAAAAATTGAGGTGATAAAGCCAATAGATATATTGGTAGCTACCAATGAAGCCTCAAAGTTAAGAGATTATCTTAGACAGTCAGATGTATTAGAGTTTCATGAGAAAATATCAGGCCCACGAAATTTACGTGCATCCCATATAGCAACAAAAGCCGAAATTTCTATACATATTTGTAAACCTGAACAATTTACCACAGAATTGTTTCGAACCACCGCCCACCCTAAACACCTTGCCTTTCCTTTGGATGAGGGAGTTAATTTAATGCAATTAATCAAAACAGAAAACTTTGAAACAGAAGAGGCTATTTATGAAGCCGCTAAACTTCCATTTATAGCTCCTGAGTTAAGGGAAGGCCTTTGGGAGTTTGACTTTGCTAAAGCAGGTAAAATGCCTGATTTGTTGGAGGCGGAGCAGCTGAAGGGCATTCTTCATAACCATAGTACTTATAGTGATGGCGCTCATACACTGGAAGCAATGGCGAAATACTGCAAAGAGTTAGGTTATGAATATTTAGGGATAAGCGATCATAGTAAATCTGCATCTTATGCCAACGGCTTGCAGGAATTTCGCGTGAAGCAACAACACGCTGAAATTGATAAGCTGAATAAAGAGTTGGGCGATTTTAAAATTTTCAAAGGCATTGAATCGGATATTTTAGGAGATGGTTCACTGGATTATTCTGATGATGTACTGGCGAGTTTTGATTTTGTAGTGGCTTCCATACATTCTCAATTGAATATGAATGAAAAAACTGCCACAAACAGACTGATCAATGCTATTGCCAATCCTTTTACCACTATTTTAGGACACCCTACAGGCAGAATATTATTACAGAGAGAAGCTTACCCTATTAACCATAAAGCCATTATTGATGCCTGTGCAGAATACGGTGTGGTCATTGAAATTAATGCCCATCCTTATAGGCTGGACCTGGATTGGCGACATGTACATTATGCATTGGAAAAAGGGGTAATGATTTCGGTTAATCCTGATGCGCATGAAAAAGCCGGATACCACGATATGTATTTTGGCGTTTGTGTAGGAAGAAAAGCAGGCCTTACAGCAAAAGATACTTTTAACGCTTTAGGAAAAAACGAACTTGAAAAGTATTTCGAAAACAGAAAACAAGCAGCTTTAACAAAAGCTTAATAAAATTTAGCAATGTGATTTTCATATTGATTAGAAATTTGATAAATCTACTTGTCACCACAAGAATCAATTTTAGCTTAGCGTAAAAATATTCAATTGAAAAATATTAAAAAAGTACTGATTATTCGGTTTTCCTCCATAGGAGATATTGTTTTAACCACACCCGTTATTCGTGCATTAAAAATGCAAATGCAGGAGGTAGAAGTACATTACTGTACCAAAAAGAATTTCTCTGATATGTTGGAAAATAACCCTTATGTGGATAAAGTTCATACTTTGGGTGATTCCTTATCGGATTTGGTGAATGAGTTAAAGGCAGAATCTTTTGATTTTATTGTAGACCTGCACAATAACCTTCGAACCAAAATCATTAAAAATAGATTGGCTGTTCCTTCCAAAGCTTTCAATAAATTGAATTGGGAGAAATGGCTGATGGTGAATTTTAAAATCAACAAGCTTCCTAACAAACATATAGTAGAAAGATATATGGAAGCTGCTTCACCTTTGGGCGTTAAATCAGATAGTTTCGGATTGGATTATTTTATTCCTGAAAAGGATGAAGTAGAAAGAAGCTGGCTGCCAGATACACATCAGAAAGATTACGTGGCTTATGTGATAGGAGCACAGCATAACACCAAAAAACTACCTTTGAAGCGCATGATTGAATTATGCGACAAAATCAATAAACCCATTATACTTGTCGGGGGACCTGACGATGCAGCAACTGCAGAAAAAATAGTAAATTTCTTTGAGCGGACAGAAAAATCGGCTCCTTTTGAGGAAAAGCTTCTGGAACTGGGCAAGAAAACACATATTTTCAATGCCTGTGGGAAATTCAATCTCAATCAATCAGCTTCACTGGTTAAAAATGCCACTTATGTTTTCTCACATGATACAGGCTTAATGCATATAGCAGCTGCTTTTAAGAAAAATATTTTCAGCATATGGGGAAATACCATTCCAATGTTCGGAATGTATCCTTACAAAACGAAATTTACAGTGCTTGAAAATAATAAAATAAACTGCAGGCCCTGTTCAAAAATCGGTTATCAGAAATGCCCTAAAGGTCATTTTAACTGTATGAACAAAATCGTTTTTGATTTTTACCTACCTTGATTTTAAATTCTTAGTAAAACCATTAACCTGCCTGTGCTGCAGCACGGACTTTGCACAAACCCGCTGTTGCCAAGTAGTTGCGCTTGATCGACCACGGTTGTTGAACCTCTTTAGTGCTTATAGAATGTATCCCTTTTAGTGCTTTGAACAACCTTTGGTAAAACCCAGCCACCAAACACCCGATATCGCCTTGAATGGTAATTGCACAATAAAAAAAATCAAAGAGTGTGTCAACACTCCGCCTAACTTTTTGCAATATTTTTTTGATTAGCCGTGATATAATATTCCCTCTAAGGTGGTAATCAATTTCTTTTTACACTTTCTCTTACCTATTATTAATTAAAATCAATAGCCTGTTTTTATTAGTCACTAAGCATGAGATATATAAATTATGTTAGCCTTTTTAATAATTGCATAATGACTGAGGTAAATATGATACTCACCTTTGAAGTATAATAATTCGACATTCGACCAACAATTAAAATGAAGGCATGCCAAACTGAAAAATCAATTAGGGTTACAAAAAACTTTAGGCGACGACATTAAACATTTTTCACCACTTTCTGAAGTTGAAAAGCATTTCATAATTTCAGACACAAGGAAGAAGATTGCGTTAAAGTTGTTAAAACCATAGGTCGGAACAGATGGAGAGTAAAGCGTTGATTTCAAAATAATTGATGAATTTATTGAATATTTTAGACAATGGAAATAATAGGAATTAAAGTTATGCGTGGACCCAATTATTGGTCCGGATATAGGGAAAATCTTATTATCATGAAACTAGACATTGTAAGGTGGGAAAAACTACCTACTAATATGATTGATGGTTTTGGGGAATCCTTAGAAAGGGTATTGCCATCTTTAAAAAGTCATCGGTGTTCGGTAGGAGTTGAAGGTGGTTTTTTAAAGCGTGTTAAAGAAGGAACATGGCTTGGACATGTGGTAGAACACATTGCTCTGGAATTGCAAAGTTTAGCTGGTATGGATTGTGGTTTCGGGCGCACACGGTCTACCGCTATAAAAGGAATTTATCATGTTGTATTTTCCTATGTTATTGAAAGCGCAGGAGTTTACGCTGCTAAGGCTGCAGTTAATTTAGTGGAAAATTTACTTAGTAATTTAGATTATAGAGTAGATAATGATATACTTGAATTGCAACGACTGTATAACAGCGAAAAATTAGGTCCTTCTACTTATTCCATCGTAAAGGAAGCTAAACGCAGAAACATCCCATACACCAGACTAAATAATGATTCGCTGTTAATGCTGGGGCAGGGTTGCAATCAAAAAATTATCTGCACATCCGTTGCATGTACTACGAGCAACATAGCTGTTGATTTGGCATCTGACAAAGACGCTACCCGCAATTTATTATTCCAATCTTATATTCCCGTCCCTAAGGGTAGGCTAATCTACGATATAATTGAACTGGAAAAAGCTGTAAGTGAAATTGGATTTCCGCTTGTTACAAAACCAGTAAACGGGAACCATGGGAGGGGAATTACTACACGCATAACTACTATAGAACAGGCGAAAAGTGGTTTTTATGAGGCGCAAAAAATTTCCGAAAGTGTAATAGTGGAACGTTTTATTAACGGATCTGATTATCGCTTTTTGGTTATCAATTACCAACTGGTAGCGGTAGCAAAACGCACACCAGCTATGGTAATGGGCGATGATGCTTCAACAATTAATGAATTGATTAATGAAACTAATAATGATCCTCGCAGGGGTGAAGATCATGAAAATGTTCTCAGCAAAATAAAATTAGATGCAGCAACACAATCCATTTTAGCTGAAAAAGATCTTAAACTTAATTCTGTTTTACCCATTGGAGAAATTTTATTTTTAAAAGACGCTGCCAACTTAAGCTCTGGCGGAACAGCACAAGATGTTACAGATATTGTGCATCCACATAATGTTTTTATGGCTGAGCGCATTGCACGACTCATGAACTTAGATATATGTGGTATTGATATAATGGCGGAAGATATTAATATTCCTGTCACCGACAAAAACGGAGCTGTTCTTGAAGTAAATGCCGGACCCGGCTTCAGAATGCACCTTTCTCCTTCCAAAGGTTTAGCAAGAAATGTAGCAGAGCCTGTATTAAATATGCTCTACCCTAATAATTCCAGTGCTCGTATACCACTTGTTGCTGTTACAGGTACCAACGGCAAAACAACCGTTACACGGTTGATTGCCCATTTTGCACAAGCAGATGGGTACCATACAGGATATGCTACCACAGATGGAATCAATATTGATGGTACTAATATTTGTTATGGAGACTGCAGCGGACCTGTCAGCGCAGCTACGGTTCTTCGTGATCCTATTGTTGATTTTGCAGTGCTGGAATGTGCCAGAGGCGGAATACTCAGGGCAGGGTTAGGTTTTGATAAATGCAACATCAGCGTGATTACAAATGTAAATGATGACCATTTGGGATTAGATGACATTGATACCCGAGAACAAATGGCGCGTGTGAAATCAGTTGTTGCGCACAGCACCTTTAAAAACGGTTACGCAATTCTAAATGCTGATGACGACTTAGTTTATGAAATGAAAAATGATCTGGATTGTAATATTGCATTGTTCAGCATGTATGCAAATAATCCCCGTATAGTTAAACATTGCGAAAACGGAGGGTGGGCTGCTTTTATTAACAAAAATTATTTTGTTATAAGCAAAGGTGAATGGAAAACAAGAATAGCACAAGTAACCCAAGTGCCACTTACTTTTTCGGGCAAATGTGAGTTTATGATTCAAAATGTTTTACCTGCTTTATTAGTTGCTTCAATTAGTGATTTTTCTATGGTGAAAACTTCATCTGCGCTTAAATCTTTCATCCCCTCGCCAACATTCACACCTGGCAGAATGAATCTTTTTCATTTTAAAAAGTTTCAATTAATGGTCGATTATGCTCATAATACTGATGGATTTATTCAGATAAAAAAATATTTGGACCAAGTTAATGCAACGCAAAAAACAGGGATTATTACAGTCCCTGGCGACAGGCGCGCGGAAGACATGAAAAATATTGGACGTTATGCCGCCCAAATGTTTGATAAAATAATAATAAAACATGATAAACATACAAGGGGAAGGACTAAAGAAGAAATAACGAAGTTTATTACCGATGGTATTCGGGAAGTTAAAGACCAGTCTTCGGTCGTTATAATTTCAGATGAAATAGAATCTATTCAATATGCCATCGATAATGCTAAAGCCGGTGAATTTATTATTGTGTTTGTAGATAATGTTCAAAATATGCTTTCATATGTGCAACAACAATTGGATAAAGAAATCAAATCTATTGATTTTATACCAGAGACTTTAAAGAAGCGGCAATTATGATACCAAAAGGAACTTTACTCATTATAGGAGGAGCGGAACATAAAGGGGGTAATAACGAGCTTGAGATGGAAACAAAAAACCTTGAGTTCAAACAATTTGAAATTTTGAAATTACTTCTAAAAAAGAAGAAAAAAGTTGAGGTTATCACAACGGGTTCTGAGATAAAGCAGGAAGTGAAAAAAGAATATAAGCAGGCATTTGATAAAATAGGATTTAAAAATACTGGGTTTATACCCATAGATGATAAGAATGAGGCACGATTAGATAAGTACATTAAACGCATTGAAAAAGCAGATGCCATTTTTTTTAGCGGGGGAGACCAATTCCGTTTAGCAACCATTTTGGGAGGCACGCCATTCATGGATGTAATATTGAAACGCTACTTAGAAGACGAAGACTTTGTGGTTGCAGGTACAAGTGCCGGGGCAATGGTAATGTCAAAAATTATGATAAGCGGAGGCGGAACCAATGAAGCATTACTTAAAAATGATATAAAAACTTCTTCAGGCTTTGGATTACTTGAATTTTGTATCATAGATACTCATTTTATAAAACGCGGGAGGTTTGGGCGGCTTGCACATGCTGTAATAATTAATCCGGAACAACTTGGTGTTGGACTGGGAGAAGATACTGCACTCATAGTAAAAAATGGAAAGGATGCTGAATGTTTAGGTTCAGGAATGGTAGTGATAATAGATGGTACAGAAATTGAACAAACAAATATTGCTGAAGTGGAGGCTGAATACGGTGTTTTTGTTGAAAATTTGAAAGTGCATTTGTTGATAAAAGGTTGCCGTTTCAATTTAAAAACCAGAATGCTTGCCAAACCTGCAATAAATCCCAGAAAAAAAAAAGAGGTTGAATAAAGAAAGCATATTTTCAAAGACGCTATTATAAAGGCTAATAAATATTCATTTAGGAAAAACATCCTTACGATATGCCCTCTGCTCAAAAAAGAACATTACTAATGGTTTTAAAATAAATCTGGCATGAGAAATATTTCAATAGCTGTACAAGGCGGAGCCGGAGGTGATTCTGAATTTATTCAATTGCATCAATCGGATATTAAAGCGGCTTTAAAAGCTGCTGTAAGTGCAGGCTATAAAATATTACAGCGGGGAGGTAATTCATTGGATGCTGTTGAAAAAGTAGTTTGTTTAATGGAGGATAATCTGCTTTTTAATGCCGGCCGTGGTTCTGTACTTAATAACAAGGGTGAGGTAGAAATGGATGCTGCCATAATGGATGGCAGAAAAAATAGTGCTGGTGCAGTTGCATTGGTTCGAAATATCAAAAACCCTATAACACTTGCAAGGTTTATAATGGAAAATACACCACATGTATTTTTATCCGGGCAGGGTGCGCTTGAAATTGCAAAGCAAACCGATCTGGAACTGGAAGTTGATGCCTATTTTATTACTGAGCATCAGGTAAACAGATATATCAAATCGCGGAAAAAGGATGATTATAATGATAGTATAAGAAAACGGATTCATGGAACAGTGGGTGCAGTTGCATTGGATAAAGCAGGTAATCTTGCTGCTGCCACATCAACAGGTGGCACTTCCAATTGCTTGAGTGGCCGCATTGGCGATAGCTGTATAATAGGCGCAGGATGTTATGCTAATAACTCTTCATGCGCTGTTTCCGGAACTGGTGATGGAGAATTATTGATCAAGAATGTAATTGCACACACCATTGCATTTTATAAGGAACTAAAAAATTGCAGTTTACAGGAAGCCTGTGATTATGTGATCCACCAGCGGAATAAAAATGCTGAAGGTGATATAGGAGTAATTGCTTTGGATGCCAAGGGAAATCTTGGAATATGTTTTAATAGCGAACGCATGCACAGGGCCTGGAAAACTAATGAAGAAAATATTACAGTAAAAATTTATAAATAATAGTTAGTGATCATCTAAAGATCTTTTTTTTTGTTCTTATTTTGACCTCCAACATATAAAACGTAGTTCAATCACCTAAAAGAATTACAATTAAAAACAAGGGTTTCAATACCCGGTGCTTTTTTGCAAAACCACAGCATTCATTAGCCATCCCCGGACCTGATCCTAGGTTCAGTCCTTCATTCAAGAGCGGAAACGTTTAAAGGAGTTTTTAATGCAAATTTAAAATAAACTCAGGTTATTAGTAAAAGGCATCCTCAATATGGAGGTAATTAGCATGGTTTTTTAAATCAATGCTAAGGATATCAAAACGGATGTCATTTTGCCAGTTGATAGCATAAATATAATCTTCCGCGGCCTCCATCACTTTTTGTATTTTATACTCGTTTACTCGCTCCTCCGGATGGCCAAAACGGTTGGAGTTTAAAGCCTTTACTTCCACAAAAACCAATAGGTTATCCTTCAGACAAATCATATCTATTTCTGATCTTTTATAGCGGTAGTTACGCTCCAGAATTTCATATCCTGTTTTTTTTAAAATTTCGGCAGCTACATCCTCGCCTAAATCACCTTTTTTCTTCGTATTCAAGTGCTGTCAAGTTATCTATTATTATATTTGTATTGAAATTAAGAAAAACGAAATTATTATCATCATCCATTCATCAGGAACGTTTGATCCTGCAAATCGTGATGGTCATGTCAACTATTTTTAAAGATACTGAGTGAATAGCATTATCAATAAAAAAACACAATTTCTTTCCCTGGGCCAATTGGATTATCAAAAAGCCTGGGATTATCAGGAAGAACTGTTTAAGAAAACAATTGATATTAAAATATCAAACAGGAAACGGGATAAGCAGGATATTACTCCTAATTATTTAATTTTTCTGGAGCATCCACATGTGTACACATTGGGAAAAAGCGGATCGGAAGAAAATTTACTACTGGATGAACAAGGGCTGAAGGATAAACATGCTACTTACTATAAAATTAACAGGGGAGGGGATATTACTTATCATGGTCCCGGCCAGATAGTGGGTTATCCTATCATTGATTTAGATAATTTTTTTACGGATATTCATAAATACCTCAGGCTGCTGGAGGAGGCAGTGATCCTTACCATAGCCGATTATGGCATCATTGGAGGCAGAATACCCGGCCTTACAGGGGTTTGGATTGATTTTGAGGAGGGAGCCAAAAACCCAAGAAAAATCTGTGCTTTAGGAGTAAAATCCAGTCGTTGGGTAACCATGCACGGCTTTGCATTTAATGTAAATACAGATCTTGCTTATTTTAAAAACATTATCCCCTGCGGTATAGATGACAAAGCTGTGACCTCTATGGAGCATGAAACAGGGGCTCAACAGGATATAAAAGAAGTGTCAGCCAAGCTGAAAAGGAATATAGCGAAGCTATTTGAAATGGAATTATTTGAGTAATTATGAAGAAAGATATTGATTTTTCACCAGTAACAGGTGTGGATATGGTAATTGCCAAATCGGCTGACAAAACTGATGCTCAATGGGATGTGTATTTAATCAACAGAAATTTAATTGAGCTGGAAACAGTAATGGTAACTTCAAAAGGTTACGGCAACCTGAATGGTGAAAAAAAGGAGACATCCACGCTTCGTCATTTAATAGAAAAGCTTGAGGAGCAGAGCTTCGCTAAAGTGGAACCCATTGATCCTGCAGTTTTTAAGTTGAACAATGAATACTGGGTAAGCTATTTTATTTTAAGCCAGGTGTTTGATAAAAAATTCGTGTTTGTACCGGATTCAATTACAGAAGAAAACCTGCAGTATATACCCGAATTGGATTTAATGGGAGTGCGGCATGCATGAGAATAAACAGGATTAGTAAGCTTTTGCAGATTATACAATGGTGGTAATTAAGGGCTCGACCCACGAGAAATATATTGAGTAATTAAAAAAACAACATTTTCCCGAAATGAAAATAGAATTGGCGAGCTCGGGAGAGGAAGTAAACAAGAAGCTAAGAAGTAGTGATAATTACGTTGCTTTAATTGATTTTACAGAATATTATGATGCGGAAAAGAAAAAATTAAATGTTACAAGGCATAATGTGCCACTTACGGAACTGGAAGACCAGCTAGGTTTTTTTTCCTAAAGGATCTGACTGGGTTTCGATTTGGAATGAATTTTTAACCCCTGAATTTAGGTCCGGGATTACTTACAAAAAATAGTGGCAGATAACCCGGGTACTTCTTTTGTTAATTTAATTAAATAACAAAACAGATTCAGCTATTGAGATTTATTAGCTTAATCTGTAAAATGAATTCTATTTTTTCTTCAGCTCCAATGTTTGGATGTTGCCTTCATTATCAGTTGATTTCCACTTTTGTGAATTTCGCGTATTATCCATTACAAGCCATGTTTTGACAGTAAGTGAATCTGTTCTTTGACGGGGTTTTATGGTCACATAATCCTCACCCAAGGTGTAATTGAATTCCTTCTGATCGGTGGTTGTTGAACCAAAAACTTTAAATTCCAAATCATTTGATCCTGTTCCATCTTCATTGAATTCGATAGTACCTACATTAGTGGCAGTGGTGGCACTTCCATCAACTTGTTGATCGGTATAAGATGAAATTTGCCACACGCCGGGCAATTGTTTTTCTAATGTGCAGGAGGTGACAACGGCCGCTATTAGAATTACCGCTAATCCATTCCTTACTTTATAATATAAATTTTTCATGGTTCTTTCATTTAGTTAGCACACACACACAAGTATACTAACGTAATAAAGTAAGGATGGATGAATTTAATTCAACAAATAGTATAGTTTTATTGATAAATTATAGTGAAATGGAGGGTTTAAGCAGTAATTAATTTATTCAAAGTTAAGAAAGCTTTCAAAATTTAGATGCGGTAGACCTGTGTTGATGGGGATGGACTATTGGATATAATAAATATGAACTTACTTTAAAAAGGGTTATAACAAGTAAAATTTGCGACAATGTTACCTTAGCCAATTTTAAAAGTACAAAAAAGGTCTTAGATTAGTGGTTTGATAATAATATGTATCAACAATAGCGATAGCGATTTGTTACCTCTCATAGAGCATCAAGCAAATGAAGCGAATCTTAATTATAGCAATCTTCATCACCATAAGCCAATCTGCTTTAGCCGACTATAGACCGCTGAAGCTATACGAGATGATCATTAAAGCTGATAAGATTGTCTACGGAACAATTACTAATCTGGACTCTACCCATTTCACCTTACAGATTGAAGGTAGCTTAACCTATGACACTGGAAGCATTAAAATTGCTCGCTTTGAAGATTGGGCATGCGCTCAAAGGTGGACAAAATATGAAGTTGGACAACGACTTTTACTTTTTCTTACAACTTGGAATGGTGAACTTGTAAGCATGAGTGGTGGGAATGAAGGTGAACTACCGATAATTGAAGACTCTGTGTACATTCATGGATTTTCAATCACTATTCCACCTCCCCCGACTCCTCCAGGAAAGACATTGAGAGATGATTTAATATACTTCGAAACTGACCATTTTGAAATCTATGATGCCGACTACTTTGGAATTAAATGGGACTTAAGTTCTTTTTTTACCACTGTCGCTTATATCAGAGATTGCTTCGATTTTACCTATGGAGAGTTTCGTAAACCAACTGATTGGATTATCAAGTGCAAAGCGGATCAACTTGAAGAGAAACGGTCTGAATCTAAGCTTGTAAATTGGGTTTATGCCGAGACAATTAAAAACAACGAGAGGTAACATCCTGTATAAATCATGGCTATTCAGTGCAAAAAGAAACTGAGGTGCTTTGTAGAAAGCCCGGCAATCCAAAGGATTGCCTTATTATTGGTAAAAATTAATTTAATAAGCCAATCCTTCGGATTGCCTCGGTAGTTAACTGAAAATTTTATACTTTTAATCAGCCACGAATTTATACAGTGGCGTTATCTTTAACCTCAGCTGATGCTAACAGAAAAGTTTAATAAAGCATTTGATAGATTACTCTTGCCGTTTTTCATTTTAATTGTACTACTATTTTCTCTAAGCTCAATTTATAATTTGACCCTTCAACTTCATGACTTAGTTAAGGTAGAAGGACAAGTTAGGATGATTAGAATTGAAGAGGACCGTGGTTTTAGAAAGAGGACGACCTATGACTTCTTTGTTTATTTGGAGAATGGATCCAGATACAGGATAATGGATGACGAATTGTTTGAGATTAATCGAGACAAAATAAGAGAAGAAGTTAATAAAGGAGACCAGGTCACTATCTTTAGAAGGACTCAATATCAAACAAATTTTGGCTCTGGAACAACTGACATGATTTATCAATTGGAACATGACGGTCAAGTCTTAATGCCAATAACAATAATGCATAGAAACTTCAAACACCTATTGATTTTTGAACTGCTTATATTATTAGGATTGACTACTGCACAGATATACAAAATGAAGAAAAGAGCTAAAGATAACATCTAAGCTCTAATGATGCGCGCTAAGGGCGCGGTTCATTAGAGCTTCTGTTGAACTCTGCCTCCAAACCTGCAATGTTTTTTCTATGGGTATTGAATAGTTTTAGTAGGGCCCAGAACCTTGACTGCCTTCTTAATCCGTGGTAATTTCAGGGCTAAATGTGCTTTAATTCCGTAGTTTATTGAGAGGGCTTCTCCGGAAGTTACTTTTAATTTGCCCCCTTTTGATCTTTGGGCATTAATATTCCAGCACTCCTTTGAGAGCATTTTTTTAACCTTACGATATTTTACTGTTTTATCTCTTCTCATTTCTTATGGGTGGTCCTCTGTCCGGTAGTATCATTTTCATGGTTATTACTTGTTCTGCTCCACAATGACGACAAGCCAGTGGATTATAGTCAAGTTTCTGTTGGCAGATCTCTATCCAGCTGTATTTTTGCTTTTAATGTTTTGGCTGAATTAGCCCTGGTGTTTAACCATCCGTAATTTTTACTTAAATTGCTCATAATATTTATATTTTATATCATGAGCTTAACGCTCCGGTCAGTTGAAACACTTCAGCTACCGGAGGTTGAGTTCAACATTTTGTATAAATCATGGCTGTTCAGTAGGAAACGAAACTGTGGCTCTTTGTAGAAATCCCGTCAATCCGCATTGACTTACTTAGTGAAAGTAATTTAGTAAGCCAATCCTGCGGATTGCCTCGGTAGTTAACTGAAATTTTTATACTTTTAATCAGCCACGAATTTATACAGTGGCCTTATAGAGAATAGTCGTACCCATCCTTGGATGGATACAATTAAAATATAGACCCACCTAAAAAATCAGAACAAAATAATGGCATAATAAGAAATAAACAGATAAAGAAAAGCACTGCAAATAAGATTCCCATTAGAATTGGATACACTATTAGGCCCCCTTTTAATTCAGGATTAATTGAATGGGCTATTATACCATGAATACTTGAAATAAGTATCATAGAAAGAAAAAACAATAACCAAAGCAAAATTTTTGTCTCAATATTTGCTTTGAATAGATAAAGCAACAACCCTGTTATAAGTGTTAAAATAAGTGCAATCCAATAAATTCGTCTCAACATTATTTCTGTTTATTAAAGGTTTGTATCATTTCATTTCCAGCTAGTTTTTGAAAATGCTTCTCATTAAAACAGAGTAATGGCAAAGAACTATGAAATTCCATCTTCCTCACCAGATCACCATGAAACCATTTATCAATTATATTTTTGTGCTCTCTCTCCTGCATAGCAATAAGAGTGATTTTATTTTTTTGTATAAAATTGTTCAAACCATTATAAATATCTTTCGAAACAACCAAATCAAATTTTAATTTTGAATAGTTCACTTTTTCCTGCAGTAATTCTTTAAACCATTCCGTTTTATCCCTTTCTTCTAGCTCATTGTTATGAGAAATATGCACTATGTTTATTGCCGAAGAAAATATATTTGCAAATTTTACCAATTCATTTATCACCACTATATCACTTTCATTGTAATCAGTAGCATAAGCTATATTATTGAAATCAATATCTTGGCTTTTTTCAGGAATTGTTAATACAGGACATTTGGCCATTTTTATTACACCCATGGAAGTGCTTCCCATAATAAGTTCACCTAGTTTAGTTTCTCCTTTAGTACCCATCACGACTAGATCGGGATTTAATTCCTCAATTTTTTCTATAATTCCTCGTACTTTAGATTTATTTCTAATGGTTTCAAACCGGATATTTTCTTTCTCTGGCATCTGACAAAAATCAAGGAGTTTCTTTTGGTTCTTCTCAATTATACCCCTTTCAATGTCCTGGAAAGTGGGAGCATTAGAAGAAGTACTCATAATTGTTGGAATGTCATATACATGCAGAGCGACCAACGTTGCACCGGTCTTTTTACTGAGTTCACATGCATATTTCAATGCCTTCGCAGCATTTTCTGAAAAATCCGTTGCATATAATATTTTATCCATAATGCTATATTTCTAATTCACGAAACAAATATAATACTCTCAAAATATTCCATCAATGATGGTAATCATTGATTCAACCGACCTTTGTCATCTTTCAATATTATCCTTATTTGCAAAAATTATCGATAACAGCCCTTACCTGTAATTGGTGTGGACGAGGGAGTGAAATGCTTTGTATCTTTAAAGAACCATTTGTGATTATAGATATTACCTTTTAGTCTAATAAACCAGATTTTCCGTAGATGAATTTTCTAGCTTTGTAATCTGGCTGGATATTCTATAAAAGGTTTATTTCCACAGAACCCAGTTAATTAATTTTGGAATTTCATTAATCCTTACTGCTTAATTCTCGAGCGAAAATAGAAATCCTATGGATAGGTTTAAGAACCAATCCACCGTTGCTATTACTCTTGAAGAACTTCAGACCAGCAAAATTCCAAAGAAATAGGGTAAACTAATGTAATTGACTTAACTATTCAAGTTAAAAAAATGAGGGTAATTGGGCAGTTTACCCATCTCTCTCTTGGTATGAAAGAGAACTAAAAGAGCCTTTTCGGTCCATTCCTGAACTTCCTGAAATTAAGGTGAAATACAAAGATGAAACACCCCGGAAAAACCCATGAATGAATGGGAGTTCATGAGTATGAAAACTTTGCTAGTGATTGCCTCATATGAATTCGTTTATGAGTTATTCCGCCATTCTTTAATATAATCAGGATCAATTTATTCAACTATTTAATATAGTTTTGAGCAAATGGAATGGTTAGTGTATTTTAGTCAATTCTATACTTCAAAAGCCATTATTTTATTCCTTTAAGCCATTCTGCCACCTCTTTAAAATGGTCTTTGCGCGCATCAGGATGGGTTAATAAATTAACA
>JBEPWY010000014.1:0-21330 GCA_041642185.1 Marivirga sp. | reverse complement strand
TTTTATATCAATAATTTTATATTCAAGTTTTTCAGATAGGGTTTGAGTAAAAATAAAAGTTAGCATATTCTTAGCCGGATTAGGAAATAAAACCACCTCCATAGACTGAGAATCCGTTCCAGAAGCAGTGATAACATACTCATAAATTTCAGAAAACTGTTCGCAATCTCCTTTAGTAATTCTTACAGTATAAAAACCTTCCTCTTCTACAGGAAGTACCTGATAAACTGCACCTTCTATCAATTCCCCATCTTTAAACCATTGATTACCTTCGGCATAATTTGAAACAAGCACATTTTCTTCTTTAGTGATAATAGGCATCTCCAGATACTCCACCTCTATGTTAACAGCTGTTCGTTCTGCACTTTCACAACCTTTCGTGTTCACTGCCGCATAATAATAAGTAGTAGCAACTTGTAGTTCGGGAGTTTCAAATGGCTCAGATGACTCAAAAACAAGCTCTCCCCCTGTTTCCTCCTCATACCATCTGAAGGAGAAATTTTGTTCTCCAGGGTTCACAGGAATGACAGCTGAATTGCCTGCACAAACACTTATCGGCTCTATAGCTTCTGCAACAGGTGCTTGAATAAAGTCAATTTCTAAAGAATCCTCCAGAGTGAAAGCATCACATGCACCCAACTTCGCTTCTACTCGTATGGTATTCATTCCATAATCCAGCGCCCCTTCAAGTAATTGAATTTCTAATTGTTCACTGTTAGCTTTAGCTTTAATTTCATGATCAATACCATTAACCAAAATTCTATATTCAGCCCCCACCTGAGGAATAGGTAATATAATTGATGGCAATTCTTCAGTTTCGCATACAATTGATGAAGAACTGCTAAAAGCAACTGAAATATCAATAGCTGGTTTTTCTATTATCATGCTGAACCTGTTAATATTAGGATTAATTGATCCGTCTTCAACCTCAAAACTATATTCTGTTTCTGAAGAAACATTGGTTCTTAACTCATAATAGTCATCAACCAGCGTGAAGATCTCCCCTTCCTTAAAAGATTCAAGCTCATCAAAGCTTATAGAATAATTACCAGGGCTTAAATCTTCAGTAATTAATACTATACTATCCCTACAAAAATTCTCTGGTAAAACATTAATAGCAAGATCTACGCTATCTACACTTGCGGATGAAAAATTAAAGAATCCATTCGATCTTTTTCTCCCGTGAATTACAGGATCGTATGTATGCGAGCCATTTTCGCTATAACGAATAAAAGCTTTATCTTCTATTCCGTTGCGGGACAATTTAACTACCACCATAACCGGCCTTTCTTCCTGAGATCTGTAAAATTCTGTTTGTTTTAGACTTATTTTAGCCTGTTCAGAAATAGTGAGTTCAGGATTACTATTGTTAGCCTGCACCCAAAAACCCTGGCCGCTTGCTATTTCACCAGAGAATTCCGGATCCACCGTAACACCATCAGAATAAAGGAATTTGCCTCCACCGGGATAATCAGCATTCCAAATAGACACAGTATTGCCAACATTTGTTTTTTGCCATCCTATAGTTCCCCATTGTGTGGGCGATTGATAAGGATTAGCAATTAAGTTCCAGCCATCGCCCACACCATCATTAGCCGAAGGGTCACCCGTTCCACCATATAAGTTATAATTAAAATCTCCCTGCATCGCTTCTCCACTTAATTCAAGTTTAACAGGGCTGCTTAAATTTCTGATAAATACTGCATAACCTCTTCCAGCTTCCATTATTTCCTGATTGTTAGTGGTTGGATATGCCACCCATTCTGCTGGGTTATTCTCATCATAATAATATACTGAAGGACTATTCCCCAGTCCGGGACCTGTTGATGCTCCTGAGAATTTACCTGTTACAGGAATTACTTTTTGCCATGCAGCTACTGTAGCATTTTTCACCATACTACCCATATATCGGTATAATCTGGTGGAGGGTGGTTCTACATATCTTTGAGCAATAATTTTACCCTCAATTTTACCCCTGTTTTTAATTTCGGGTATATAGGCAGTTCCCTCAACCGTTGAAATCATCACTATAGTATTATTTGAGGTTACAGTACCATCAGAAATTTCCAACAAATCAGAAATATAAACTGTATCCATTATGTAGAGATTACCCGAATAAGATAAGTTGGTATGCAGATGATTTAAAGTATCTCTTCCCTTTTCAAAATAAAGAAAAGAACTTAGGTTAGAGGTAGAATTTACTTCTATTTTACCCTTACTGGTTTTTATTCTGCCATTCTGATTATCCGAATTTATGGTTCCTCTACCATTAATGATTAGGTTATTCTGTCCTATATCGAGGCTTGCTCCTGCTTCAATGATCAGCCCACCCCCATTTACATTTCCCAGAGATACATTTATAGCATTTGGAAGCACCTCAAACAATGTCTCGGATGCAGAAGTTATTTGTAAATTATAAAGATTTACATCCGCTCCAAAAGTGGAAACAACTTGCTCACCACTACCTGATAGAACAAGAGATATTCTTTCCTCCGGCTGCACATTTGATCCAACTCCGTGAAAAGACACATTTCCTTTAGCTATTATTGAAGACCCATTTTGACCTGTGCCCTTCATGGAGATTCCATCAACCACCGTTAAATCCCCTTCAATAGTAAGATTCCCAGATCTGAGCTCTTTTGATGAGTTGGAATTGCTCATTATTAGGTTGCCGTATTTGGCGACTGGAATGGTATTTAGAACACCATTGAAATTCACTGAGGATTCTGTATGCAGCTCCCCGAAAACAGGAGGATCTTTTACGTTTACATTAATCACTACAGATTGTCCAGCTTCAACAATACCTGTATAAACAGCATTAAGAGTTAATTCATTGCCTGCATCCACTATTAATTTAGAACCCGTCCCTGCTATTATCCACTCCTGAGAAAGAGTAGCATCTCTGTTCAGTAGGAACAATTGATAAGCATTATTAAAAGCTGAAGGATTTGTCCCGCTTCCATCTGACGAAGAATTCCAACTGTTTAAGTCTGTTAAATCTCCTGAAGCGATAGAATAGTAGGAGGTGTAATTTTCAGAAGGCATAGCAGTGCTTACAACCAGGTTATCAGAGAATGCTGATTTATTATTATTCCTATCCACAGCACGAACAGTGAAATTATACTGAAAATCAGGAGTCAAATCGAATACTGCTAATGAAGTGGTTATAACCGTATCAATTATTTCACCATTTTGGAATACCTCATATTCTTTTACAGCTAAATTATCTTGTGATGCTTCCCAAAGCAATGTCAGACTGCTATCGGTAATATCCTCTGCAAATAAATTTTGCGGGCTTGATGGAGCAATTAAATCAAGTACCACATCAACAGGGCGATGCACACTAATTACCATGGCATTAAAAAATCCATATTGTGCATTATTTTCATTGGATGCATCAACCTCAAATAATATAGAGTTATCATTTTCAGGAGCAATATTATTAATACTGACTGTTTTATCAGTGTTTTTATAGGTATATAAAGTCTTTGTTTTATTTCCAACAGTAAAATCAGAAATTCCTGGTGTTTCGGTTGTGGTAAAGGTTCCGTTTTCACTTCCAAAAAACGTTAAGTTATACTCCATTTCAGGATCTAAATTATTGATGCGGAATTTTCCGGGCTGTGCATTTGGGTTAAAATAATAGTAGCCTTGTATAACTGCATCGGGATATATTCCTGAATTATCGCCAGTAACATTTCCTGTATTATTAGGATATCCATCACCAATATCTTCTATTGAAATACTAAAATCAACTGGTCGACTATCTGTATCAGTTAATCCTGTAATTTCGGCACCGGTAGAAGGATAGATATTGGTATTGTTCCATGGAGCACTTGCCTGCAGGTAAGAAGGATCGTTTACATTTACATTCACAAATACTCTTTTTTCTATTGTAATGGCAGCTACCTCCGGAGTAAATAAGGAACTTCCTTCACTAGCTACTGCCCTAACTTTATAGATCACTGCCTGATTAGGTTGTAAACCGGAATGTGTATAAGCCTCTACATCAGGGCCTGTTGTAGTAAGCAAAGTAAAAGCTTTACCTCTATCATCAGTTGTGAAAATCTCAAACCCTGTTTCATTATAAGAATTATCCTGCCAGCTTATTTGAATAGCAGAATTTGAAATTCCCTCAGCTGTTAATTCAGAAGGCGCTATAATACCCTCTGAACTCTCTCCAATTGGCTTAATAATAATCGCATTCAGGTACATGGCTACAGTATTGCTTTTTTTGCTTAGGAAAATATTGATTTCTCCGGAAGCATCAGCCTGCACTCCACTAAATACCATTACATCCGCTTCATTAAAAGTTGCATTAAACTCTTCTGAAACACCTTCTAATGTATAAATCGCCTCCGAATTTACCCATTGGTTGATTGACGCCAATAAATCAATATTATAATAATCTCCTGGTACCAATCCTTTTAACTTTAAAGTAGCTGTCGTATTTTCTGTATACCAATAACTCTGGAACACAAAATCTTCAAGTAGCAAACTGTTATTATCACTGCTTAAGCCATCATTTGCCTGGGCTGTCCACCCTGACACCACTTCAAGACTAATATTAGTAGTATTGCCCTGGGCATCCTTCAAATCACCAAAACTGGCAGGAGTAGCAGGGTTAGCATTTACATTTGTCCATGGAGTAGAGGTAATTGTAGTACTTCCTAAGTTGATGAAAATATTATTTCCATAAACAGGATTTGTAATATGGATATTAAATTCCTCTATGTTGCCCGATCCAAAATTATCCATTGCTTCAATCTGGTTTGATCCATAAAATCCAATGTGGTCGGACTGAGGCTCAAATATTATTTCCCCAGTTCCATCTCCATTATCTGTTAGCTGAGCAAAAACCGGTAATTTCAAACCTTTTAATGTAATAGGATTCCCTTCTTCGTCTGTTGCAGATAAATTAATTGTGAATACCTCTCCTGCATTCATTACTACATTATTTAAAGCTCCCAAAACTGGGGCACTATTTAAAGTAGTGATTAATCCTACAGGAGTTTCGGCCATACCAGTGGCATTTACCGCTCTTACTTTGTAATAATATAAAGTGCTTCCTTGCAGATTTTGGTCTGTAAAGCTGGTTTGATTTAAGGATGCAGTTCCGGCTAATTCAAAAGGGCCTGACTCTGATGATTGAGACCTATAAATTTCAAAACGTTGTTCATTGTTAGAGTTATCTTGCCAGTTGATTTCCACTGATGAATTGGAAAGAGCTGTAAGAGTCAAATTGGAAGGAGCTAAAGGAGGTAGTCCATCTTCGAAATAAACCTCAACTACCATCGCATTAAGAATATACGAAGTACCATCCCCTTCTCTAGTAATCCCAATATTGATCTGTCCGTTATTATCAGCTTTGATATTGGTATAGTTGACTGTATTGTTTTGGTTATTAATCGGGTTTAAAGATTTATGATCATTATTGATTGAAAATTTCGTTTTTGCATACAAAGAATAGTCAACTGTTTGAACCCCTGAAAAGAGGGTGAGGTTATAGGAAAGTCCCGGATTTAAATTTTGTAAAATAACATCTGCTATGCCTCCTGGTTTGGTTTTAAAGGATTGAGTAACTTCATCTATATAAAGATCTGAATCCAAATCAGAAGTACCACTTCCATTAAACCAAGTGCCAGGTATATTAAATACCATTTCTTTTGGCTCACCATCAATAGAAACTAAATCATACGTACCTTTGATATTAATATTATTCCAGGGTGCAGGAGCATTATTTGCACCAAAATTTATTAGCACAGAATAGTTCCTGTTTACTTCCTCTACCCTTATATTAAATTCGGCTTCGGAAAATCCTCCCTCACCATCATTTGCCAATAATTTGATGTTATTATACTCCCCTGCCTGACCAATATCAGGGGTAATAAAAAACGCTCCTTCACCATCTCCATTATCCATAAAAGTGACAAAGGCAGGTAAGTTAGATACCTCTAAAGTTAATGTTGATAAAGTCTCATCTGTAATCGTAACATTTAAAGTATCTGAAAAACCTTCTTTCATCACCACATTGGAAATCTCATCAATTACAGGATTATCATTATCACTTACTGCAATAGTAAAATTCTCTGAATCGGACAGGCCGGAGTCATCTGTTGCAGTAAAATCTATAACGTACAGTCCTTCATCAGCCACCACCGGTGAAATTGTGAACTTTCCTCTACCATATCCATTGTCCGAAAAGCTGATAAAGCCGGGTAATATGGTGGCAAAACTGAAAAAAATTGGGTCGCCATCAGGGTCATTCGCATTTACAAATAACTCCAGTGTAGTACCATATTTTACTGACCTGTTAATTACAGGTTCAATCTTAGGTGCGTTATTGGAGGTTGAAATACTAGCAATAGCTGTATAATCAGAGTAATTACCTTCTCCTTTTGCCCTGATTCTGTAGTAATAAGTACTGTTTCCAGATGTTTCGGTATCTGTATAAATTTCAGTATTAGCTGAAGTTGTATGGATTAAGGTGAATCCTGACTCATCTATAGAAGTTGATCTGAAGATTTCAAACCCCAGTTCTGAGGCAGAATTATCCGACCAGCTAATTTGCACACTATTGCCGGGCATCAAGGTTAATATAAGTGCAGTTGGCATTTCTGGAGCAGCAGGATTGGGTGCAGTTGTGGCTGAAACGGGGCCTTCAAAATCCGATCCTCCATTAAAATTAATCGCCCTGATTTTGTAATAGTAGGTAATACTTCCGTTTAATGCGGTATCACTCCAGCTGGTTTCATTTTCATTGGCTAAATGCACTACCTCAAATCCTGAATTTTGACTTTGAGAGCGATAAATTTCAAAGCTATTTTCATTAGTACTATTGTCGGTCCAGCTGACATCTATTTGTTTATTGGAAACTGAAGTTAATTGTAGATTTGATGGTGCCTCAGGTAAATTTGCAGGCATAAATTCTTCCTCAAACAGCACTTCATTAGGAATTAATTGCTTTGAAATACCGGGGCCTTGCCACCTCACCTGCAAGCATTCTCCGCCCCCATTTTCAAACATTAACACCTTAATTTTAACAAATCCTTCTGTTAAAATAACTGAGTCGTTTCTTTCCTGGCAACCATGCAGGCCATCATTATTCACTATTTCATCATCATTAATAAATAAACGGGAACCATCATCAGAACTGGTAAAAAAAGTATAAGTGCCATCGGCAGGAAGCAATACATAACCTTGAAAGATAAAAGCAAACTGATCGTCCCTATCTCTTATACTTATATCAAAGTTTTCTACATTCCCTGTTCTTATCAATGTTCCATTTGACTCTATATCGAATACAGATGTCAAATTATTATGGTGATAATAGGCGTATGAAACTCCTGTATTGATTGTTCTTGCCGTAACCTGGTTACTAGGCACCGAAACATTACCACTGGCATCTTTAGCCCTTACTGTATAGCTAAACATTTGCTTGGCAGGCAGACCAGTATTTTCATAATCAGTACCTGAAACAGTAGCTATTAAATTATTGTTTCTATAAAGATCATATTCAACCACCCCTACATTATCTATAGGGTCTGTCCAGTTTAAGCTTACGCTATTATTGGTGGAGTTTACCAATGAAAGCACGGGCGCGTCAGGTTTTTGTATATCCACTTTTGTGGATGTGCTAGCTTCCGGCGTGTATGCAGACCCGCCTTCATTGTTAACGGCTCTCATTCTGTAATAATAAGTTGTGTTGGCGCTTACAGGCTCGTCAATATAGGCTATTGGATTTAGAGCTGAAGTAGCCGGAATTCTTTGGATTAGCTGATAAGCAGTTCCACTTTGCGTGCTTCTGTACAATTCAAAAGCTAATTCATTATTCGCATTATCATCCCAGTTTATTTTAATGCTATTATCATTCAGAAGATTTGCCGCAAAGTTAGTGGGTCTGGCAGGTACGTTTAAGCCATTTTGAGTAGTAACTACAACAGGCTGCGATAAGTCACTGAAACAAGGTTGAGGGGCAGGTCTGTATTCCGTAGGTGTTACCCCGTCCTCCCTATAGGCTGGTTCTTGTTCAGGCCTCACACTTAAGCTATAATTACCACTGGCAGATGTTGCATAGGTTTGAAATTCAGCCCCATTAATTTCAACTGCATTTTTAAACCATTGGTATAAAGCCACATCCTCTGGACCCTTCAATTCCACAGATTGTTGACCAGACAAAGTGGGAAAGTTAAGGCTTTGATTTCCTATTTCAATTTCAGGCTGTGGTGCCCCTTGTAAAGCTCTATCTACAACCAAAGGCTCTGACCATTTTGACCAATCAGTACCTCTTTGAAACCTGACATAATAAGTGCCAGTTTGTGTAATATTTATTGTATTGGGTTCTGTGCCCGAATCAATAAAATTAGTACCGGTAGTATCTCCCTCTATCCATTGGTAATTATTGAAGCCTGCAGTAATTCCTGCTATAATATTAATAGGCTCTCCCTCACAAAAAGAACTTTGACCGTACTTTACAATTATATCCGTCTTGTGCTTTTCCAAAAACCAGGAGAAGAAATCATCTTGATTATATTGGCGATTCCAAATAGCATGACCACTGTTAGGATAATAACTATAGCGAATACTAGCACCAAATTGATCCCTAAGTTTTTTTACAGTATCATTACCATTTTTGGCGGTTGGGTTATTGTCTTTACCACCCTGAGCTAGCCATATCGGAATAAAATGCGTACCCTGAACCTCATCACTAAAACCAGGGACCGCCGACATAGGATGCATTGCAGTAACCATTTGCGGATATTTATCGGCATAATCCCATACAGCAATACCTCCTGAAGAGAGCCCATGAATATAAACCCTGTTAGGGTCTACATTATAGTCTGCTATAAGTTTATCCACAACCAATTTAACTCTATCTGTCCACGAACCCCAGGTATTGCCTCCGTTATGCTGAGGATATAAAGCAATTCCGGGGAAATTACCATTATTGATATTATCTCTGGTTTTTTGTCCTCCATGAACTAATTGAATTTCATTATTGGTACCTGACTCACCAGCCCCATGAAAAAATAGTATGAGAGGATATTTTTGGCTACCATTTTGGTTATAGCCAGGAGGAAACATAATTCTGAAGGGTATTCTGTTAGCGTTAGAATTATTGTAACTATAACTATAGGATTCATAGGGAGAAGTATCCCAACTCAATACATTCCCGTGAGAATATGGTTCAAATTGCTGAGTAAATCCTGTAAAAGACAAAATACAAAAGAAAAGAAAAAGTATGTAATGTTTCATTGTTTATGACTAAAAAAGTAAACAACTCGTTATTTAATCTAACGTAAAAAATAGATATTCAGATCAATCAGTCAATTACACCTTAGGTTTTTATTAGAAACATTAAGATTTGTTAATGATCACCACGCACACATAGAACTTTAAAACAAAAAAGAGATGTAATATTATTATAAGTTATGTAGTTTAATAAAAAATACGTTTACTATTATCTTTTGTTTAAACATTTAATAACTATTTATTACAATTTCTTTAATAACATCAGTATTATCTAATGGCGAAATTGTTAAGCTTATATAGGTAGCTTAAAAATTAAAGCTTGAAATTGAGTGTAAGGAGGATGTTTTTTATTTTAGGTAAGTGTTTTTTTCTTAACACTGGAATTTTTTAGCACCAAGAATCTTTTCTCAAATAAATAAAAACTTCCTGTGGAAATAATTATGACAGTAATCAAAATTACCAATAAGGATATAAAATCATTAATTATTAGTTTCCCTAAAACACTGGCAAAAACACCTATAACCAGCATATGATAAACATACATACCATAGGAGATTTTCCCTAAATATACCAATGGGTGCCAACATAACCATTTGCTTTCCTTTTGAGTAAGTTTTAAAATAATGAAAGCACACAAGATGTTTATAAGTGTGTAAGACCACACATGTTGATAATTCTCGAGAGAGTGGATCAAATACCCCATTGAAGTTATATTTCCCCAATTAACATCCCCAGTGTAATTGTACAAATTCACTATTCCTGCTAAAGGTACAAATGAAACCACGAACCAATAATATTTTAGCAATTTCTGTTTTGTCTCCTCATTTATAAGGGAAATTAACCCTCCAATAGCAAAAGCATCAAAATGGCTAAAAGTGATATAATATACCGCTATCCCAGTCATTTCCTCAGATTGGAATTTATTCATTAAAACCAACCCCATCAACAACCTTACAATTGGAACAAGAAAAATTAAGGCTACAGTAAATCGTCTAAAATTTTTAACGGATAAAAAGTATAATACAAAAGGCCAAACCAGATAAAATTGCTCCTCTACAGAAAGCGACCACAAATGACTAAAAAAACGACTTACTTCCCAGTCGGGAGAAAGAATATAAAAGTTAAAAGTATAAGTGAGCAGAAAAGGTGCTACTACAGGGAAATTATCCGGCTGGTTGATTAGCAGATATAAAACATATAATATTCCAACATATAAAAAATACAAAGGAAATATTCTCAAGGATCTTCTCCAATAAAATTTTTTTACATATGAACTGAAAGAGTTTTCCTTATCTGCAATTAATATTCGGGTAATAAGGAATCCTGATAAAACGAAAAATAGTTGCACCCCTACCCAACCTACTTCAAATCCAAATGAAACAAAAGGTACCATTGAAAAGTGAAACAATATAACCAGTAAAACAGCTATACCTCTGAGCCCATCAAGAGATTTAATATAGGATACTTTCATATATTATTAAGCGTAAATAATATATTAATAGTTAGGCCATTGTTATTTTTTATGGTGCTTTAAGCCAGGTGAAAAGCTTTTATAAAATTCAGCTACCGGCAACACAAACGGTCAAATTATTATTATTATTTATTAAATTATTACAAATATAACGAATCTAATTGTATATAATCAAATTGCTTTATACCTTCCTATGTATATTCCGTTAATTTAATCAGGATTAATCTTTACTAAAGAGCCAAATTTTATCATTTTTTATTTTTCAGTTAGTTCAAAAATTAAACCATCAAAATACGCACAGTGGACTTATACAAAAACAACTCTCAATCCAGTAATTAATGCCATGAGAGAAGTATTCAGATCGATACAAACATTTTTCCCTTACCTGCAGGATTTACGGTTCAAACTAAAATCTTTGGCTATTATGAAGAGCCAAAGACCAGTTGAAAATGATTTTAAAGCGTTTCATCTTTTTAACCCTAATCCTGAGCAAGTTTTTGTTGATGTTGGATCCAACCGTGGTCTAACTATTCTTTCAATGCTTCTAAATGAGGAATTCGACAATAAAATTATAGGGTTTGAACCCAACCCTTTAATTTTTGATAAAATTCTTAACAATAATTTTATCAGAGACAACAAGAGAATTAAAGTATACAATATTGGTCTGGGAGATTCAAATGAAGAGCTAGTTTTGTTTGTCCCATTTTATAGAAAATGGATGTTTGATGGCTTATCATCCTTTAACTTTGACGATGCAGAAGATTGGCTTAAAACAAGATTATGGGGCTTTAGACAGAAGAATCTGAGCATCAAAAGAGTTAGTTGTAATGTTAAAAAATTAGATGATTATAATTTAAATCCCTATTTCATCAAAATAGACGTACAGGGTTTTGAGCTAAATGTATTGAAAGGCGCTAAAAATACAATTAAGCAACACCGTCCCATTCTGCTGATTGAAAGTGTGTCAAATGAAATTCAGGAATTTTTAAATAAATACGATTACCAGGTTTATTCCTATGATTCAAACGCTTTACTTCCGGGAACCGGACCTTTGAATACTTTCTGTATGACAAAAGAAAGCTATAATGACCTATGTGTTATAAGCAACTAAATAAATAAGTGCTATTTTTTTAGTGTTGCTATTTCACATGATAAACCCATGTGTTGGAAAATTTCTTTATGTTAGCTAAAACAGTTCTCATATTTTCTGCTTCTTTTTTACTCTGTGCAGCTAATTTATACACATTTTGTCATCAGAAATATCCATTCTCTCTTTTTCTCTCAACGAAGCATCAATATCTTCATCATATAAAAGTGTATCATCTGGTATCCGGGCAAGAACATTTTCTTTTTGAGTAAGCAAATAAAGAGAATCGTTCCCTCCTACTTCTGAGCAGTTAAAGTTACTTGCTTATCAGCAACGTCTTTTTTAGCTTTTCTAATCTCAGCAAATTTCTCAGCATCCTTTTTAATCGAGTTGTTTTTCTGATTTTCTTTCAGGGATTTTTATTTTTGAAGAATTCCTACCAATATGATAGCTAAACATTAATTCATGGGAACCTGCCTTAACAGCATCAAATTGTGCAGGAGGAAACTCATAACCATAACTAAGTTTTAAGTTTTCTAATAAATTAAAACCCACAAAAAGAGCGGGATTACTCTGATAACGATAGGCTCCACCCACCCAAATTTGATTCTGATAATAAAAAACTCCGGCCACTTCTGCATGATAAAAATTATTAGCTCCCGTCCTATAAACCAGGTACGGTTTAAATACTATGGGAGAATTGCTAAAATGCACACCATAGCTCACTGAACCTACCATACTTTTCAAATTTGAGAATTTTAAATTTGAAAAGCTTTTTTCAGAATAAGGGTTAGCATCAAAAATATTATTGAAAGCAAAACTTAACTCCCATCCTCTAAGACTATATAAAAACCCAAAATTACCATCTGCATAAAAAGTGGAATTAGTTGCTCCTTGTAATGCAGGATCAGCAGCATCTACCTGAGATAAATCGAGACCGTATCGTCCTATACCTGCTGATATACCAAAACTTAGTGATTGCTCCACACCTAAAGGCAATTTATAACCATAGGTTATTGTGGCATTATTATTTTGCAGTAAAATAGCACTTTCATGAACAATAGTTAGCCCAATACTCACATTAGAACTTCCTGCATGCTGTAAAGTAAAAGCTGCAGTTATTGGCGCATCCTCAACACCTAACCACTGCTGTCTATAAATTGAATTAATTTCCGTTCCTCCATTATTCCCCACAAAAGCCGGATTATAAAGGAAAGGATTAAAATAAAATTGATTATAAACCGGTAGATCCTGAGCAGATAATTTACCAGACATCAAAAATAATATGACTGCAAAGCAGCCTGCTATAGATAAAAAGATATTACGCATTATTTTTTTATTCTTACCCCACCTTTTTTCGAAAAGCCTTCTCCACATGATAAAATATAGTAATAAGCCCCTTCATCCAGCGCATTCCCATTGGTATCGGTGCCTTCCCAATCATTATTATAATCAGTATTTTCATAAACTTTTGTTCCTTGTTTAGTGAAAATCTGAACAGAGCAATTTTCTTGTTCCTCTAATATTGAAGACTGCCAAAGATCGTTGAAACCATCGCCATTGGGAGTGAATAATTTCGTGAGTCCGGCAGACATAGGTAACACTTCATCTGCAACTTTTACCGAAACTGTCATTGAATCCTGAGAACGCAGGCCCCCATTATCAGTTACTGACAATTGAAAAACATACTCACCGAAATCCAACCCTTTAACTAATACATCTTTGCTGTTTTCCTGGGTTAATAAAACATTCTTTCCCTCCAGCAATACCCACTGAAAACTGATAATTTCACCGTCAGGATCCTCCCCTTCAGCTGATAAAACAACTGAGTTTTTGGGTAATTTTACAACCAAATCTTCACCTGCATCAGCTATTGGTTGTTGATTTCCAGCATACGTAACTACCTCCACATTTAAGATATCAGAGGACTCGCCACCTTTATCATCCCTTACCTTGAACTGAAATTTATAATTCCCTATAACCAGGCTATCGATTAGTGTATTGTTTTGATCAGGTGATTTCATAAAAGCTTCTGTGGGCCCGGAGATCTGGCTCCATTCTACTGATTCTATCACTCCATCATTGTCCATGCCCTCTCCATGTATAACAAAGTGCTGAACAGGAAAAGTGACAGTGCTATCATTTCCTGCATCAGCAACAGGCGGATCATTGGGAGGAGGAGGTAAAACATTTATTGCAAGCTGATCACTGTTAGTATCTCCATCATCATCCACAACTGTTAATCTAAAAACATAGGCTCCCTGGATTAAATTACTTATGGTGATTTCAGCTAAGGAAAGGTCTGTAGAAGAAGCTGTATTCGGACCACTTGTTTGCTCCCATAAAATTGACTCCACAGTACCGTCGGAATCAGTGGCATTTCCTTGTATAGTAATACTATTCTCCGGCAGAGTCACCTCTAAATCATTGCCGGCATCTGCAACAGGAGGGTCATTTGCCAGTTCTGGTACCACAGTAATAGATACATTATCAGTCACTTCTTCGCCACCATCATCAATAACTGTTAAGCTAAAAGTATAACTACCTTCCACTAAGAATGAAATTGAAGTGTTTAAATTACTGGGAGAGCCAATATTTGCAGCATTGGGGCCTGAAAGCTGTTCCCAAAGTATACTTACTATATTTCCATCAGCATCAGAAGCAGAACCATTTAAATTCAGGCTGTTTTCGGGCAATGTAATTGATTGGTTATTACCCGCATCTACATCAGGTGCTGTATTGGCAGGTTCAGGCTTAACAGTAATTATCACTTGATCGGAAGCTGTTAATCCATCATTATCGGAAACTGTAATCCTATAGTTATAACTACCTTCTATCATCCCGCTCAATTCCATCTCTAACTGATCGGCCGCGTTGGTTGAAGGAGTATTAGGACCTGAAACACGAGACCATCTTATTTTGGAAATATCCCCGTCAACATCATTGGCAGTAGCTTGAAGAGTAGCTGTATTATCAGGCAAAGTGATTTCTAAATCATCCCCAGCATTTACAGTTGGTGGCTGATCGGGAGTTTCTCCTAACCGCTGTGCTAAAAACCATTGGTAAAGGTTGGGTGTATGTAGTGAATTATCCAATTTATAAGCCCTTTCCCAGGTGCCGGAATGCCCAACACCATCATAAATAGTGAAAATAGGAACGGGGTCAGAATCACAGGCCAACATGCCATTAATTGGGCGCTCACCACTATTTAAGCCAATAGCATTATCATTTGATCCATGAAAAGCCCATACCGGAATATTATTTTGTGCTACTATGCAGGCATCGTCATAGTCTCCCCTTCCGGCTATTGGTGAAATTGCGGCAAAAACGTTAGGGCTGTTTTCCTCACTATAAGCAGTTTGCCAGGTGCCCTGCCCACCCATACTTAAGCCTGTCAGATAAACCCTGGCAGGATCAATTCTATATTCCTTCATTACATTATTAACAAAGGGCATAACCTCATAACCTAACCAGCCATGCCGATTGTTAGTTTGTTGGGGAGACAAAACAATGAAACATTCTTCCACTCCATTGTATTCAAAACACATACTTTCCCCATTTTCAATATATTTAGGAGGACCATTTTTCTTCAGTTGTTCTAATGATCCGGGAGAACCATCACCTCTTTCACCATGACCATGTAAGAAAATAATGACGGGATATAAATCGGAATTGTCATGGTATCCAGAAGGCAGATATTCAAGATAGCCCCTGCCATCTGCATCTCTTTGTGCCGTCTGCTGAGCTACACTTTGAAAAGTAGTAACAAAAAAAAAGACTGTAATAAGGAAGAAAAATATTTTTTTAATATCTCCGGAAAAGCAGGTTAACGCAACTCGCATATCAAAGCATTTTTTCAAGTTTTATACTTACAATTAAGATTAATAATCGAAAGTGTATTAAATACACTTAACTATATTAAACATGAAGGTAAGTATTTGATAGATGAATAATGCCCTGATGTACATAAAGATACAATTATTAAAGAAAAATTTATAACAAATTATTTGTTTAAACTTCTATTATGTATGTTATGAGCAGGGGCTACTTTAAATATTATCCATTACTTTTAAAAATTGAATCAGAAGAATTATTCATTAAACCTTTTTTAAGGCTGGGAGGGTAATTTTACAAGAATTGATGTGCTTTGAGTGATTGAAATGCCAAAGAACACCTTTGAAAAAAGACTTCAAACTAGAAAAGTCGGTTTTAATTAAATAGATGATTGTATTTTTAGGAATGGTAAAAAAGGCAAAGAAAAGAATCCAAGAGATTTTTTGTATAGAAGAAGTATTTCTTCGGAGGTAAAGTATCCTGTTTCTTGTCATATAGTACTGTTTAAATGGCGATGCTTTACCGGTGCTCATTGACTCCTTATGATAAACTTTAGACTCGCCAACGACCCATATCTCAAAACCTGCTTTTTTAGCTTGAGCGCACCAGTCAATTTCTTCATAATATAAAAAAAAGAGCTCCGGCATTGCCCCAATTTGTTCAATCACCTCTCTGCTTACCATCACTGCCGCTCCATGTATAATTTCCGTTTTAAAACTAAAATCATATTGCCCTTCATCCATCTCATCAAGTCCTTTTCTTGAACTTCTTCCGGTATAATGGTTAATATCGCTGCTCCCGGCATATTGGATGAAATCTGTACCAAAATATTTAATAACAGGAGAGGCCATTCCTGTATTTTTATTTTGCTTAAAATGATTAACAAGAGGTTCCATGAAACCAGGAGTCACTTCAGTATCGTTATTAATAAAAAGAAGATACTCTCCCCTAGCTTCTTTAATACCTAAATTATTTCCTCCTGCAAACCCTAAATTTTCATCACTTACAATGAAATTTATAGTTGGATATTTTTTAATCAATGGCATTATAGGTTCCTCTTCAGACCCGTTGTCCACTATAATAATTTCTATTGGAGCATAGGTAATATTTAATATACTCTTGATAAATTCTTCAGTTACAATGATATTGTTAAAATGCACACTTATAACTGATACTAAAGGATTTGTCATGTTATGATTTATTTCCGGCGGAACTTCCATGAGGGGTATGAATAAATTTCTTATTTGCTCCTTTTAATTTGAACATTAAAAGCATCATTTTAAAAAATATACCTGGAAGCAACACCAGTGATTTAAATAATTTATAATTAAAATATTCTCTTGAAATAGCCAGTATAATTCCCAAATCAAGGAAAATGGCAAATGTTAACCAAATCATGATATTGAGGTGAAGTACCGGGAAATATACTTCCGAAATCAAGACTATAAGAAAGAAAGAATTGATGAGACCAATATTTAACAACCTGGGCATTTGTATATTTCTCAAAATAACACTGTTAAACAAAGCGAGATTTCCACGAAATAAAGCCATTAGACCCTCTCCGAAATAGGCTTTTAAATAATGATATTGACTGGATATCCATCTTTTCCGTTGGTTTTCAAAAACTTCGTTTTTCTCCACTTTTTCATCCTTTACTATGGCATTTGGTGCGTAATAAACTTTTACACCTGATTTCACCAGCCTTAACTCCAGTTCACGGTCAAATCCCCCTATGGAATCCATTTCAGCTAAATGATCTTTGAGTAAATTAAAATTAAATGACATTCCGGAACCTTTTAATGAAGCTGAGCACCCAAGCACTACGCTTCCTTTTCCATAAATATTGTTATTAATATTTTCACTTAAGCCATCCAAGAATGAAAGTGCAGTTTCCTCATTTTTGGCTGCTCTCTGTCCTTGTATAGCTTTAAATCCTTGCTGATGAAGATTGTTCATAGTTAATAAAAAACCTGGCTCCATAACATTATCTGCATCAAGTATCACAGCATAATCAAATTTATCAGCATCCTTAATAACTGACAATGCTTTATTTAATGCTTTAACCTTCGTGCTTTTATCGAATGCAACTTCAATGGTTGTAATAGGAAGTTTTTTAAGTTTTTCC
The DNA here is from genome assembly GCA_041642185.1 of Marivirga sp. Lineage (GTDB taxonomy): Bacteria > Bacteroidota > Bacteroidia > Cytophagales > Cyclobacteriaceae > Marivirga. The sequence continues at coordinate 3,561 of JBEPWY010000014.1, read as the reverse complement.
AGCGTTATAGCTTGCAAAGAATCTGCAATTATAAACACCTTAAACTTATCGGCAGGATAATTCTGCGCTGCCGCTTGTTCTGCAACCTCCAATATAACATTGTCCTCTTTGTAGGCAGGTATTAAAACAGCAAACTTAGATTGGACAGGAGAAGGTTTATCCCATTTAGCTTGATGGAAATTCCCTGCAAGGCCAAAAATGAAGGTGTAAAGAGCAACGTATAAAAAATAAGTTGCTAATAACAACTCTGCAATTAGAATCAGTATATTCAAAATATAATCTTAAACTATGTAAAATTTATAAAGTAAAAAGCCGGAACCCTTACCTCAAATGAGTTATAGTTCACGGCTTAAAAAATAACTCATCTATCAAACCTTTTCCTCTTGCATTAAAGCTGGAAATGTTTGAAACAAAAGTTTAATATCCTTATAAAAAGAATTTTCTTTTGCATAGGAAATATCCAGGGAAATTCTTTCCTCTTCGGACATATCGCTTTTACCTCTTTTAGTAACTTGCCATAAGCCAGTAATACCCGCTGCGGCCATAAACCGCATTGAGCATTGATCTTTGGTTAGTTGTTGTGCTTCATACAATGGTAAAGGTCTATTACCTACTATTGACATATCTCCACGCAATACATTAATGAGCTGAGGTAATTCATCCAAACTGGAATCTCTTAAGAATTTACCAAAGCGAGTAATTCTAGGGTCGTCCTTAATTTTAAAAAAAATCGGATTAGAACCGTTATTATCCTTATTTTCTATTTTCTTTCCGTACTGATTTAAATGTGAAAGCTTACTTAAATCCTTATCGGCCCCATTAGCCATTGAACGAAATTTTAAAAAGTTAAAAATCCTATATCCTACACCTGCTCTTTTAGAAACATAAAACACAGGTCCTTTTGATTCTAATTTAATAATTAAAGCAATAAAAAGCATAAGCGGGCTAAACAGCACCAGAAGTGAGGATGAAACTAAAATATCGAAAGCACGCTTTAGCGGAGAAACTTTAAAACTTGATCTTTCTATTTGGACTTCAGTATCTTCTCTAGCAAGTTTTTTAAACAATTTGAGGAAATCGATCCAGTAATTTAACTTTTCAGGATTAAACTGAGTAGGAAAGCAATCATCGGCACCATGCTTAAGTATTTTTTTCTTATTCTCCTCGCTAATTTTGTCCGAAACAATAATTAAGGGAATATTAAATCCAGAAGTCCGGATTTGATGGCCTATCAAGCTAAGGTTTTCAAAAAAATAATTATCCAGATAATCGGTATAAAATAAAATAGCATCAGGCGTATCAGCAGCCCTAACAGATTTCAAATACTGTGACAAAGAAGTGACAGTAAACCTTTCAAAATTCTCAAAATTGCTAAGCAAATCTGTTTCGAAATATTCATTGCTTACACAATATAGATTCTTTTTTAAGGTTGGATTTCTTTCAACCAAAACATCATTATAATCTTTATTCACCAAATAATTTATTGAGTCCATAATCCTAATTTTCTACTTTATTTGTAATTATTTTGTTTAATAAGCTTTGTAACATAACGGGATCGAAAGGCTTACCTAAAAAACCTCTTGCTCCAGCTTTCAAACATTGCTCTTTAAATTTATCGTCTCTTCTGCTGGACACCATCACCACTGGTATATCCGAGAACATTCCACTTTGAGATAAACTGTTTAAAAAATCATAGCCATTCATTTTTGGCAATACAAAATCACATAAAATCAATGTTGGCATATTACCCTCCACCAGATATTTCATACCTGACAAACCATCATATTTAAACACCAGGTGGTATTCTTTTTTTAATAAATATTCTAACAAGAATCGCATTGACTCATCGTCTTCCATTATTAAAATAGTATGCTTCATAGAATGTAACTTATTTGCTATTATTTAAAATTTATTACCATAATAAAAATTATTTTAACCAGATGTATTTAACATAAAAGTATCTAAACTTAAATAATAAATACATATTATAATACTATTTTAATAAATAAATGTTACTACTTTCGATTATTTATCCAATTATTACCCGTAACCAAAAGCAGAAATATCTGTTTAAACGTATTTTTAATTAGGCAATAGCCTTCATTAGCTACATTAACGATTAAAACATTACATAGGATGAAAAAATAAGGAATTAAAACAAAGACAAATGAAAAAATACCATTTTAGATCAAAAAACAGGATGTAATGTATTTACATATTAGATAGTTTTATTTTGTAAAAATGGAGTAAACCATATTAAAGGTTGTGGATTGGCTAAAAAACCTTAAAAGAATAATAGCAAAAAAGTGATATTCAGCTTGTTCAGAATAAATAACAAGGGGACTTCTACTAATTAAAGAAAAATACAATAACTTATTTCAGGTGACATCAACTATCCAGCTCAAAAAATTCGTAGTCCGAACCTATACCGTAAGCAGTAAGCTCACTTAATTTAAAGTTTTCCAGAGAAATAAGATCCTTACATAAAAAATCATTTCTGCCAGTGGCTCTTAGCACCATAAACTCATGATACTCCCTATAGTTTTTAAGGTAATATTTCTTCCCTACCCTTACCGTTTCAATTGAAATAGACATCTTTGGTTATTTTTTGTCAAGATAACGCATAGCTTTTAAAAGTGTTAGCAATAAACAGCTGGAAATTAATCAGCAATTGCTAATTTTACCTTTACGAATTAATTACAGAAAGTAATTTTTTATGTAGAGCTTCTTAATAAAAGAAGATTACGCTCATTTCACATTAGAATAACTATGAAAAAATACATTATTATCTCCTCCATTTTACTATTAACAGTATTAATTTATTTTATATTAGGCGGATTTAAATCAATAGATAAAAATTTAAAAGAAAACACCGAGACTCAAATTTTAGGCGTTTTTTATAAAGGAATTATTGGGTCTGACAGTTTGCAAAATCTTTTCATGCAAGCAAGAAATATAGCAGAGACTGAAGCAAATGCCACATCAATTGCCATAGTATATTATGGTGATACCAATCCTGAAACTGGGGCTGTAAATAATTTTATTGGCGTAACTGTTGAAGATAAACTCAGTCGTAAACCTGAAAAGTGGGAGTATAGAGTTTTTAAAGCTGAAAAAAGCGTAAAAGGATGTATTGAAGCAAATGTTTTGGCAATGCCCACTCCAGAGGATATGCTAGAGGAGTTAAGAGAATATGCAAAAGAAAAAAACATGAAGGCAGATTCAGTGTTTATTGAATATTACTTAGGCCCCAATAATTTGTGTGTAGAACTATTAGGTAAAATATAACCGAAACTTATTCGTAATCGGCCGACTGTCTGCAATCAAAATTTTATTTTTTTTTCAACCTGTTTTTTAAATACTTACTACCGTTCTTCCACACAAATAACAAGCCTTCGGTTTTAATAATGAAGCTGTACAACAGATAAATAACAACAAAGCCTACAGCCAGTAAAATACGGTACCAAATATTGGGCAATTCTAACGCGTGAAAGAAGAAAATAGCTATTCCCAAAGGTATAATACCTTCGAATATTTTTTTAAAATGGATAGTTAATGGGA
>JBEPWY010000013.1:0-21565 GCA_041642185.1 Marivirga sp. | reverse complement strand
GCTGTTTTATTTTTATCTAATTTTCAGGATTGGATAAAAGATAATACTTCCGGAGTAATTATTTTATCCATCAGGGATTCTAAAAAATCAGATATTATAGAAAAAAAAGAAAATTTATCTATAACTGGTAAATTGTTTACCCCAATAACCAATATTTATAATAATTGGACTAAAATTCAGGATGTGCGAAATGATTTACTAATAGAATATGCAAAAGAATGGTATGAAGGTGATCTTCAGTATCTTTTGGTTTCTTATGATGCCGGAATGGAAATTTCAGCTAAGGAGCCATCTGAAATGACACATATTGAAGAGCGCGCATCCTTAAGTTGGCGACTTACAGGTAGAGAAAAATTTAATATTCGCAATGCTATTTGGGCTCAGGAAAATCAAAGGGTGATTAAATTCCTGCATCAGGAATTACAAAATGATCAGAAAAAAGACACAGATTAATCTTCCTTTATTATCTTATCTGGTTGCTCAAAGTTCAATCTTGTTTTTGGCAGAGCGTCCGGATAGTTCTCCTGAATAAATACCAGCATTTTTTCCCTTATAAAACAACGCAAATCCCAGGCGGTAGGGGAGTCTTTTGCAGTCATCAGTAAACGTAACTGCATAGTTTTTTCCGTACAATCTACTACCTGTAATGATTTGGCAGCTCTGTCCCATAAAGGCGTTTCTTCAAGAAATCCTTCAAATGCTATTCTTAATTTGTCGATAGGGATGCTATAATCAGTAAAAAGGAAAACAGACCCCATAATATCTGCCGAATTTCTGGTCCAGTTTTGAAATGGTTTTTCAGTAAAATAGGTGATAGGTACCACCAGGCGCCTCATATCCCATACTTTAACTACAACGTATGTGAGATTAATCTCTTCTATCCAGCCCCATTCTTTTTCAACTATTACTGCATCTCCCATTTTAATGGGTTGAGTAAAAGCAATCTGCAAGCCCGCCATCAAGTTTCCAATAGTCTTTTGAGCAGCAAAACCAATGATTATACCTGCTACACCAGCGGAAGTTAATAAAGTTGCTCCATACCTTCTTACTCCTTCAAATTGTAGTAAAATAAGGCTTAGAGATATTATCACCATTATGATCACAATCATTTTCCGTAAAAAATGAATTTGGGTTACCGCCTGCCTGGCTTTAATATTATTAGCTTCCTCCACATTATACCTCATTAGTAGTACATCTTGAATAAAGAAAATCAGTCTGACAAGAATAATGGTGAAGGAAATTATAATGATTGTTTCTAAAATTGGATGTAAAGAAATGGTCAATTCATCGGGTAAATCCAATTCGGAAAGATATGCTTTAATAATTATGGCAGGAATGAAAAGGAATATACTCCCTTTGAATCTGTTGGAAAGTGCTTTTACCTGGTTTTTATGTTTTCTGTCGCTAAATACATTTAACAATTTAAAGAAAGAGAAGCGTATAATTATACCTATAAAAAGCGCTAGTAATGTAAGAAATACTAGATGAACTAATGGAGACTCACTTGCCGATGAAAAAATTGAAATCATAACTTATTGCTAAGAGGTGTAATCATAATAACAAAGTAACTAATCTTATAGTGAATACAGGCTATAAATGACAGAATAAAACGACTAAATTACTATTCCTTCTTGAATAAATGGGTTTTCCCCATTTGTTGGAGTTCCATTGTGTGATTTATAGAATCAAAGCTGATCTTAATTCCAGCTGCATCAAAATTAAAAGTATTAATGCTCTCAGCTGATAATGGAAAAGCAGATTGGCCGGTAGCTTGTGCCATTAATTGTATACTATCTAGAGCGACAGTGATTTTTAAAGGGAAATCAGAAGATGAATACACACCTACATAGGGTTGAAGTTGGTCAACTGTGAGAATAATTTCTTCGTTAAACTCAGGCATATTAAAAGGAATGTCGAAATAGATACTTAGTACATCATTCCAAATGTTATTGATTGGGTATTTTACTGCATTGTTTAATATTGTCACACTTAACTGCTCATCAGGAAAATAAGTGCTTATTGACTGAAAGCCATCGATTCCGCCATTATGACCAACTGATTTATTTTCCTTGAAGGACAAAGTAAATAATCCATATCCGTACCCGTCTTTCATTTCACGCATCTTTTTTAAAGAGGGCTTTGAAACAATTTTACCTGAGAATAATGCGTGAAAAAATAAACTTGTTTCAGATGCAGTGGAGCTAATACCTCCTGCTCCCAATGGTATTCCTAAATATGTTTCAGGTACTTTATTCCAATTGCTGATTTTCACATATGAATAAGCTTCATTATTATTTGAGGTGATGCTGTCACCAAAAAAAGTTCTTTCAAGTTGTAAGGGTAGTATGATTTTTTCTTGCAGAATAGTGGGGTAAGATTTTTTATATACATCTTCCAGGATGAAAGACAGAAGTACATAGCCAGTGTTTGAATATTCGAATTTTTCATCCGGAGAAAATGTGCTTCCTCCTTTTTGTAATATCTCAAGTAGTTCTTTCTTATCAATTTTTTGATTCATATAAAGCGGATACTCAGGGGAATTTGTAAAGTTATACAGGCCACTTCTATGCCTAAGTAAATGCTCTATTGTAATACTATCACTTTTCTCAAACTGAGGATAATATTCTGAAAGCTTTGTATCAAAAGCCAATAAACCTTCTTCAGCAGCTAACATAATAAGAGTGGCCGTAAAGGTTTTTGAAATAGAACCAATTCTGTAAATCGATTCAGTATCAGATTTCTTCTTTTTATCCAAATCTTTATATCCGTAGGCTCGGGTATAAATTTGTTCCCCATTTTTTAATAGTGCAATATTTCCCATTCCTTGCTCTTCAGCTTCTATTAAATTAAACAGGCTATCCATTTTTACAGTGTATAATTTGCTACTTTTAATTTGAGCTGAAACTGCTAAAGAGGATAATACTAGAATTATTAAGGTGAGGTGTTTCATTGGAAAGTGGTTCAAGAATTGACAGGTATTAAATTTTAATTTAATCGTTTAAGTGCAATTAATGTGTTGTCAAAGGCTTGAGCCATATTATTACTGTTTTAACAGTCTCCAAAGCTTACAATGGGAAAGAAAAAATGCCGGCATAAGTATAACGGCAATTAAATCACATTTTATTTTTTGTACTCTTAAGACTATTTGAAAATGCTTCTGCTGAGGTGAAAAATTCTTTACTGAACTCTTCCATGGTAGTATCTCCAAAATTATTTATTCGGTCATATTTTTCCTGTAAATCCCTTTCTGCCATTTCAAGTTCTTTCAGGTTTTCTTTAATTTCTTTTTTGCGTTCTTCCTGAGAACTTCTGGCATCTGCTTTTAATTGATCATACTCTGCCAGTAAAGCTTCTATTTTTTGTTTTGCCTGATCTTTATTGATTGATTTTGCCATAATTTTAGAATTAATCTCTTTTTTTTAAAATAAAGTAATTGAATGAACACCGATTGATGTTCATTCAATACATTATTATATTAATCGTAAAAAAACAGAATAGGTTTTACTAGCTTCTATACGGCTTTTTTAATTGCTCAAAACAATAAATGCCAGTACATTGACCCCAATGCCGAGCACTAAGCCCTTACCGACTTTACCCCATTTTCTTTGTTTGGATCTTTTCATAAAAGCATCGTAATAGGCTGGGGAGTTTAATAATTGTTGATTGGGTATTAACACCTCAATTTTAGGGGTTACTATGCCGCTTATAAGTCCTGCAGCTAAGCCAACCGGTAAAAAAACAACGGTGCCTCCAAATGTTATCCACAAAGGCCATTTTTTATTATAGAAATGGTCTGCATCTGCAGTTCCTTTGTAAATTAAATTAATTGAGGGGTCTACAGTGTTTTTGGAAGTATTGTTTGGCGTATTGCTATCTTGTAGAAAAAATTCATCACGACCATTTTCGTAGGTGATTTTCAACACATCGTCCTTAGTTATTTCATAACTGGGGCCATTCAAATTTTCAAATTTTTTGTAAGTAATATTTGAAATGCCAACCACTAAAACCTTTGCAGAAACCTCTTCATTATTTTTTAGAATTATAGTATCCTGCGCATTGAGCAGTTGTGCGCTTAATATAAAACCCACAACCATTAATAAATATAAGTAACCCTTCTTTATATCTTTCATAGTATTTATTCAAATGCGGCAATGCCAGTAATTTCTTTACCTAGAATTAATAAATGAATATCGTGTGTGCCTTCATAGGTAACTACAGATTCCAGATTGGCCATGTGGCGCATCATTGGGTATTCTCCGGTAATTCCCATTCCACCATGTATTTGTCTCGCTTCTCTGGCAATATTAAGCGCCACTTCCACTGCATTTCTTTTAGCTAAAGAAATTTGCGCTGTGCTGGCTTTTCCTTCATTTAATAATTGCGCTAATCTGAAATTAAGCAATTGTGATTTGGTGATTTCTGTCAACATTTCAGCTAACTTTTTCTGAATCAACTGGAATGATCCAATCGGTTTACCGAACTGTATACGTTCCTGAGAATATCTTTTTGCAGAATCATAACAATCCATGGCTGCACCTATTGCACCCCAGGCTATTCCAAATCTGGCCGAATCCAGACACATCATTGGTGCTCCAAGACCGGATTTTCCCTCTAATAGATTTTCTTTAGGTACTTTTACATTGTCAAAAACCAGTTCTCCAGTTGTGCTGGCTCTTAACGACCATTTACCATGAGTTTCAGGGGTGAAAAAACCTTCCATGCCACGCTCTACAATTAAACCGTGAATTCTTCCTTCTTCACTTTTGGCCCAAACTACAGCTACATCTGATTTTGGTGAATTTGAAATCCACATTTTGGCACCGTTTAATATATAATGGTCACCGGCATCCTTGAAATTAGTAGTCATGCCACTAGGATTGGATCCATGGTCAGGCTCAGTTAATCCAAAACACCCTAACCATTCGCCTGAAGCTAATTTCGGTAGATATTTTTTTCTTTGTGCCTCGTTTCCAAATTTATAGATTGGGTACATTACCAAAGATCCCTGCACTGAAGCAGTTGATCTCATGCCGGAATCTCCTCTTTCTATTTCCTGCATTATTAAGCCATAGGAAATGTAATCCAGGCCACCCCCACCATATTCCTGAGGGATAGTAGGGCCAAAAGCACCAACATCTCCAAATTTCTTCACTATTTCATAAGGGAAATGTGCTTTCTGAGACCATTCCTCTATATTTGGACTGATTTCTTTTTTTACAAAATCTCTTACTGATTGACGGATCAATAAATGCTCCTCACTAAGCAAATCATCTAATGCATAAAAGTCAGGTGATTCGAAGCGGTCTTTTGAGGCAGTAGTCATATTATATTGGTTTATATTTTTGTAATTTTGAGAACATTAATTTAAGCACGAATTTAAAAGGATTTTTTTGGAATCCATTAGTTATATATAATTGAATAAGAACTTAAAAGTTTTATAAAGTGGATAATAATCAAATAAAGGAAAATCTAGAGAAGTTAAATAAAAAGTATCAATCAATGGGGCAGGATGTTTCCTCTTATTTAGACGGCTTATTGATTTCCAATTTTACCAATTATTGGGATTATATTAACCTGGATACTTTGCTGACATTGCAAACTCCCAAAACTGATTTTCCTGATGAACATATTTTTATTATGTATCACCAGATAACAGAATTGTATTTTAAGCTGTGCCTGCACGAAATGGAGCAAATTGCGGGAAACGGTAAAGTGATTGATGCCAGTGGTGAAGATAAAGGTTGGAATAAATCGATGGATGTTAATTTCTTAATAGATCGCCTTCAAAGAATGGACCGGTATTTTGAAGCTCTCACCAAATCTTTTGATATTATGGTAGTAGGGATGGAGAAAGAGCAATTTCAACGCTTTAGGATGGCCCTTTTGCCGGCTAGCGGATTTCAATCGGCACAATACAGGTTAATAGAGTTTGCTTCTACCTCTTTAATAAATTTGGTACAAAAAGACAGAAGGGAAGGTTTGAAGAATGAAAGCCTGGAAAAGCAATATGAATTTGTTTACTGGAAACAAGGAGCAACAGAGAAAGATTCCGGGCAGAAAACTTTGACTTTAGAGCAGTTCGAAAAAAAGTATAAATCTGAATTTCTTCAATGGATAAATCGTTTTGAGGAAAATAATGTTTGGTCAAAGTTTCATCAACTGAGTGCTGAAGACCAGAAAAAACCGGAATTAGTAGAAGCATTGCGTAATTTTGATTTGCAAGTAAATGTTTTTTGGCCATTGGTGCATTATAAATCCGCCGTACGTTATTTGCATACTAAAGAATCGGATATTGCCGCATCAGGAGGCACCAACTGGCAAAATTATCTTCCTCCAAGATTTCAGAAAAGAATTTTCTTTCCTGATTTATGGACCGAACTGGAAAAAGAAGAGTGGGGCAAAGGCTGGGTTATGGAACAAATTTTAGGAGAAAATCCTGTTTAATGAGAATACTTTTATTGATTATATTTTCTATTTCTTCACTTAACCTTTTAGCACAAAGCAAGGAGGTAAGAGTTCACTACGATGATGAAAAAGAACATCTGAAAGAAAAATATTTTGTAAAAGATTTGGATCACTCTGTTTTATATGGCGACTATGAATCATACTATATGAACGGCCAGCTGAAAAGCAAAGGGAAATATGAAAATGATGAATCCTTTGGCTTATGGAAATATTTTTATGAAAATGGTAGCCTAAAAATGAAAGGGCAATTAAAAGATAATTCTAACCATGGCTTATGGTCCTACTATTATGAAAATGGTAAACTCAGGATGGAAGGTGATATTTACAACGGAAAACGTGAAGGTCATTGGGTTCATTATTACGAAACCGGTGTGATTAAAAGTGAAGGGTCTTATAGGCAAGATATTAAAGATGGCTTATGGTCTTATTTTTATGAAGATGGAACATTAAAAGGGCAGGCTATTTATGCGGCTGGGGATGGTCTTTATAAGGAGTTTTACCCTGACGGATCTTTAAAGTTAGAAGGTTTTATCCGCAATGAAAAAAGTGACAGCTTATGGAAAAGTTATTTTGAAACCGGTGAATTAAAATCAAAAGGCTTTTATTCCGATGGAGCCAAAGAAGGTAACTGGACCTACTTTTTTAAGGATGGTAGTATATCAGGTGCAGGGGAATTTATTGATAACCTCAGTCATGGAAAATGGGTGTATTATTACCCAAATGGAACTGTAAAAGCGGAAGGTGCCGAAAGAGCGGGTAAACGGGAAGGCTATTGGAAATTATTCTATAATGATGGCGCATTAAAAGGAGAAGGTGTATATGATGCAGGAAGTGGTGATTATAAAGAGTTTTATGAAAGTGGTAAACTGAAGATAAAAGGACAGGTTTTAAAAGGTAAAAATCATGGATTCTGGGTGTATTATTATGAAACTGGTGAGCTGGAAGGTGAAATTGAATATAAAGAGGGCGTTGGTAAATACAAGGGTTTTTATAAAAATGGCACGTTAAAAATGACCGGAGATATAGAGGAGGGTGTAAAAGTTGGCACCTGGGATTTATATGATGAAGACGGTAAACTTGCAGGGTATTATAAACCCATTTATGAAGAATACGAACCACTTTTAAGACAAGCTAAAAGTAATAAAGAGGATAGCAAAGTTGCAAAGTATAATAAGCCGGAATATCGTTTTAAGTCTAAAAGTGGCTCCTATTTTGAGTCAAGAAACAGTGATTTCCCTACTATTGTAATTCAGGTTAATCCTTTTAATATTATCTTTGGTGATTTACAGGCAGCTATAGAATATAATATTCAACAGCGTATCGGTTATGAACTGGTTGCACACACTTTCCGAAATCCATTTTTTTCCAGTACCATCAATTTACGAATTGGGGATAACTTTTTTACTGGCTATGGTTTCAGTTTTAGGCAAAGGTTCTATCACAAGGATTCTAGATTTGGAATCCCATATTTTGGCCACTCTGTTTCTTATACTAATTTAAATCATGTGAAACTTTATGAATCAAATAACAATGGGACGGAAGTGAAAGCAAAAATACAATCTCAAGGGATACGTTATGGACTTTTAGTTGGAAGCAGAATTCTCCAGAACCTGAATGACAGTGGTTTTACATTTGATATAAATGCGGGTGTTAATTTTGCTTATAATTTTTATGGAAACGAAAATAATACCGCAGACCACCCTGAAATCTTTGAGGAGCTTAAAAGCAACAGGTTTAAGTTCCAACCTATTGTAGGTCTGTCCTTTGGCTATGTATTTCGTGTAAAAAAGGTCTCTACTTTAAATCCTTAATTTTTGAGGAAAGAATTATATGTTAATTAAAGAAATTATATTAACTCCTGAACAGGCTTTTGATGATGAGCATGTATTAATGCACGTCAGAAAAAACCTTGGTTTGGAAGAGAATGCGGCTGTAAGAATTCATAAACGCTCAATTGATGCCCGTTCCAAAGCAGTAAAGGTGCGATTGCAAGTGGAGGTTTTTGGCAACAAGCCTATACCTGAAAGAGTGAATTATTCCATAGAAAAATTGCCTCAGGTTTCTGAAAGCAAGAAAGTAGTGATTATAGGAGCAGGGCCGGCCGGTATGTTTGCTGCTTTACGATTGATAGAGTTAGGATGGAAACCTATACTATTGGAACGTGGAAAAGATGTAAGGACGAGGAGAAGAGATTTGGCCGATATCAATAAAAAGCACATAGTTAATGGAGAAAGTAATTATTGCTTTGGTGAAGGCGGTGCAGGAACTTATTCAGATGGCAAGCTTTATACCCGCTCCAAAAAAAGAGGCGATATTTATCGAATCCTTGAAATATTGGTGGCCCATGGCGCTTCCGATGATATTATGATTGATGCACACCCCCATATTGGTACAAATAAACTACCGAAAATTATTCAGAGTATCCGTGAAACCATTATTGAAAAAGGTGGAGAAGTCCATTTTAATGCTAAAGTAATTGATTTTGTGGTGGAAAAGCAGGAAATGAAAGCTGTGAAAACCGAGGAAGGAATTACTTTTGAGGCAGAGGCTTTTATTTTAGCAACCGGTCATTCCGCAAGAGATATATTTGAACTATTGCATAACACAGGGATAGCCATTGAAGCTAAACCATTCGCTCTGGGTGTGCGTGTAGAGCATCCGCAAAATATCATTGATAAAATCCAGTATCGTTGCGATGATAGGGGTAAATATTTACCTGCTTCTTCTTACGCCTTAGTGCACCAAACCCACTTTAAGGGAAAACAACGTGGAGTGTTTTCATTTTGCATGTGTCCAGGCGGTTTTATAGTTCCTTCTGCTACTTCCGAGGGTGAGGTAGTGGTGAACGGCATGAGTCCCTCTCGTAGAGATTCAAAATATGCCAATTCGGGCATAGTGGTAGCCGTTGAACTAGAAGATATGGAGGAGTATGCAGAATTCGGGCCACTGAAAGGGCTGGAATTACAAAAAGCCATTGAACATAAAGCATGGGAAAAAGCTGGCAAAACGCAAACAGCCCCTGCGCAACGCCTGATAGATTTCACTCAGGGTAAAATAAGCAAAGATTTGGCCGATACTTCATATCAACCGGGCTTATTATCTGTTAATATGGAGGAGGTTTTACCAGATTTTATTGCTCAAAGATTGAAAGATGCATTTGTATCATTTGGTAAAAAAATGAAAGGTTACCTGACGAATGAGGCACAGATTGTAGGAGTGGAAAGCAGGACTTCTTCACCTGTGCGTATCCCTCGCGATAAAATAACGTTGGAACATGTTAGCACGAAAAGATTGTTCCCTTGCGGGGAAGGTGCCGGATATGCCGGTGGTATTGTCTCCGCTGCTATGGATGGCGAAAGATGTGCAGAACAGATTCTGGCATTGTATGGTGAAGGGAAATGATCATTTAATTTATTACTTTAATAACTGATTAATGAGTAAGAAAACACTAATAGTAGGAGCAACGAATAACCCATCAAGATATGCCTATCTGGCAGCGGAACGTTTAACAAGTTCCGGACACGATATTGTGCCTATAGGTATTAAAAAAGGGGAGGTATTAGGTAAAAAAATAGAAGACATCAGAGCTTTTCCAGTCTTAAAGGATATAGATACCATCACTATGTATATTGGCCCTCAGCATCAGCCGGAATATTACGATTACCTGATTGGGCTGGCACCTAAAAGAATTATATTCAATCCGGGAACAGAAAACCCTGAATTTGCTGTGAAAGCATCAAGAAAAGGTATTAAAACTGAAAATAGCTGCACATTGGTGATGCTGGGAAGCGGAGTTTATTGAAAAGAGTTTATTTGGAGATTTTGATTATTGAAATAATGTGAAAATTCCTTATTCAGAATACATTCCTGAATTAAATTAAATAGATATTTCATTAGTCTGATTTAAAATTGATAGAATTAGTACATATTTAGTACTTTTGCCATTCAATTAATGCTTTGAGTTTTTAGGCATTTTTTGCAGATCAAAAGCCATGTTTTATTAACTTTTGATGGCTGTTGTTAGGCAGAAACCATTACTTATTTTAGATAAATGTATTTATATATAAAGTCTCTTCATCTCATTTTCATAGTTACCTGGTTTGCTGGTCTTTTTTATATAGTTCGTTTATTCATTTACCAAACAGAGGCATTGCAGAAAGATGAGCCTGACCGATCTATTCTACATACACAATTAAGTAAAATGGCCAAATTGCTTTGGTTTGCTATTACATGGCCTTCTGCTATCATTACACTTATTTTAGCAAGCACTTTATTGGTGCTGGAGCCGGATTGGTTAAAAATGCCCTTTATGCATATTAAATTAACCTTTGTTTTCTTTTTGTATTTGTATCATTTTTCTTGCCATTATATTTATAAAAAATTGCAGAAGGCGGAACTTAAATATACTTCTACACAATTACGTGTTTGGAACGAAGTAGCCACTTTATTTTTGGTAGCTATAGTTTTCCTGATAGTATTAAAAAATCAGCTAAACTGGATTTGGGGCACTTTGGGTTTTATTGCTTTTGGAGTAATACTGATGGTAGCCATAAAAATTTATAAGGCACTTCGGGAAGGCAAAACAAAGAGCAAATGAATAATCAACTCATTTTAATATTAATATCTTAATTCTAGTTAAAGAGATTATGCAAACAGTAAAATATATTATCTTAATAAGTGTCACAGCGTTCATGTTTGCCTGCGATGGCCAGGAGAAATCTGATAAAGCTACAGATGAGTTCCCTATTATGGGCAGAAAAACATTTGTGGAAAGAGAAGTGGACGGCCAGATAGTAACAGATACATTGGATCATACCATTCCTGATTTTAAATTACTTAATCAGGATAGTAACTGGGTGAGTAACCAAAGTTTTGAGGGTAAGGTATATGTAGCTGATTTCTTCTTTACATCATGCCCAACAATATGCCCTGTAATGAAGAAAGAAATGTTAAGGGTATATGAAGCTTACAAAGATAATGATGAGGTAGCTATTATATCTCATACTATTGATCCGGAATATGATACTATAGCTTTGTTGAAAGATTTCGCTGAACGACTGAATGTGGAGGCGCCAAAATGGAATTTTGTTACCGGAGAAAAGGCGGAAATTTATGAATTAGGACAAAAAGGATATATGGTAACGGCCCTGGAAGATGAAGATGCGGAAGGTGGGTTTATCCATAGCGGCGCATTTATATTGGTGGATAAAGACAGGCAAATCCGTGGTGCCTACGATGGCACAAAAGCTGAAGACGTGGATCGTTTAATAATAGATATTCAAAAATTATTAGCTACTTATGAGGCACCGGCATCTGGTAAATAGTTTAAGCTTTACTTTTCTTATATTAATAGTGGCTGCTTGTGGCTCATATTCGGAATTTAGTAATGAGGCAACTAAGGAATATTCTAATGCCGAGATGCAGAAATTTTCCAAATATATGATACAAGGAAAAAGTCTTTATACCACCTATTGCAGTAACTGCCACCAGTCTGATGGTACTGGCTTAGGAAAGCTTTATCCTCCTTTAGAGCAATCGGATTATATGATGGCCGATAAAGAAAGAACAATTTGCATTATCAAAAATGGATTGGAAGGAGAAATAAAAGTTGATGGTATAATCTATAATCAGCAGATGCCGGCAAATACCAGACTTTCTAATTTAGAAATTGCAGAAATAGCAACCTACATTTATAACTCATGGGGACTTGAAACTGGCTTTATTACTGTTTCAGAAGTTGATAAAGCTCTTAATGATTGTGATTAAATAGATCTTATTGAGGGATTTCCTGCTCTAGGTACAGCTTTGATTCTGTAATAGCACTCATCATAATTTGCTTTACTAATTTGATAGATACTTTTTCTTTTTTCAGGTAAGCAATCTTTTCTTCTTCAGTCATATCTTTCATTTCGGGATCATAATTGCGCATCCAATTCATCATTTCTTCATCAGCCTCTTCCAAATATAATATATGGCTTTGAATTTCTGCCAGTGTTTCAATTTGAGAGGAGTCTATGGAATTCCCTCGTTCAACCAATTCTTTTTTTAATTGCATAACCTCATTCATCCTTGGCATCACTTCATCATGTATGTCTATTACTTCGGATTTTAAAGACTCAATTTGTTTTTCCTTACTAGTGCATGAAAATAAAAACAAAAATAATAGAGAGAAAAGAAGGTATTTGTAATGTTTCGTCATTTTTGGAAAATTTTAGAACAGTCCCATTAAAGATAGATGTGATTTTGGACTCTGCTAATTTAATAATTTAATTTTAATTAGTTGTATAATTTTTCTAATAACAGGATTGGACTTTATTACAGGTCACTTTTTTCCTAAGGACTCTTTTATTGGTGTATATATTAATGTTTTAATACTATTGAATTCATAAACAATAAAGTGATCAGGTTTTTTATGAAGGTAACTTAATAGAGCAAAGTCTTTCATCGTATACAATGAATGGAAAAAGGCTATAGATATAGCTGCGAAGAAATAATAATTATCAGCAAAGAAAGCAAGGAGCAGAGGAATGACCGAAAAAATTAAGAATGGAAATATGCTTAAAATTATGAGATGTTTTTTATTTATGGCGAAATCAGGTGAATAAACATTTACACTTATTTTCTTCCAATTGAATTGTACTTTGACAATTTTACTCCCCCAGGCTTTTAAAAGGAGCCCTTGTAGAAGCCGGTTTAGAACAGAGCTAAATAACAAGACAAAAAGTAAACCTCCTAATAAGCCAACTACCCATATTCTGCTTTCCTCGAAAAGCAATTCATAATTAACTAAAAGAAAAATGAAAGAAACTGTTATTAACCCCAACCAAATCCAATAGAAATTTGTGATAGGATTCATCCTTCTGATAAAGGTGCCAATAAAATAATTGAGCTCTGATTCTTCTACAATAGAAAGAATGTTTTTATAATGATCTTTTCTTTTTAGTAAATCAGGATTCATAGTTTTCTTTTTAACAATTTAAATGATAATTATTAAAAAGAACTTTATTTCCTGTTATCTTATAGTTAAGCTTAAATACAAAGGTAAATAATGGAAGTGAGAAGTGATAAGTGTTAAAATATAAAAAAAGCCCGGGAAATATTTCCCAGGCTTAGTAACTTTTTAAAAGAGCTTATTTCTTTACAGCCTCTTTCTTTTCTTTTGCTTTTTCATCAGGAGCATCACCTTTAATAATCTTTCTGATTTTAGTTTCCAGTTCTTCCATCAATTCCGGATTATCCAGAATTAAAGCTTTTACGGCATCCCTACCCTGGCCTAATTTATTATCCATATAAGAAAACCATGAACCAGCTTTTTTAATCACCTCAAGCTCTACTCCCAAATCAATAATTTCTCCAACCTTGGAAATTCCCTGGCCGTACATGATGTCAAATTCAACTACTTTAAATGGTGGAGCTACTTTGTTTTTTACCACTTTCACTTTAACTCTATTACCGGTAATATTATCCGGCCCTTCCTTTATACTACCGATTCTTCGGATATCAAGCCTTACTGAAGCGTAGAATTTCAAAGCATTACCACCTGTTGTAGTTTCAGGGTTACCGAACATTACACCGATTTTTTCTCTTAACTGGTTGATGAAAATACACGAGCAACCTGTTTTACTGATAGCTCCGGTTAATTTCCTCAATGCCTGGGACATCAATCTGGCTTGAAGACCCATTTTACTGTCACCCATTTCACCTTCCAGCTCACCACGCGGTACGAGGGCAGCAACTGAATCAATTACTACCACATCCAGTGCGCCTGATCTGATTAAGTGCTCGGCAATTTCCAGGGCTTGCTCTCCATTGTCTGGTTGAGAGATTAATAAATTTTCAATATCAATACCTAGCTTTTCTGCATAAGATTTATCAAAAGCATGTTCAGCATCTATAAAAGCTGCCATTCCGCCTTTTTTCTGAGCTTCTGCAATACAATGCATAGCCAGAGTAGTTTTACCGGATGATTCCGGACCATATATTTCTATCACTCTTCCGCGAGGAATACCACCTACTCCTAACGCAATATCTAAACCTAAAGAACCCGTAGGTATAGCAGGTACATCCACTACTTTCTCATCACTGAGCCTCATTACTGAGCCTTTTCCATATGATTTATCTAATTTATCAATGGTAAGCTGCAAAGCTTTTAATTTTTCGTTTTTTTCGCTCATCTTGTTTTATGTAAATGCCTAATGTGTAAATTGCCGAATCGAATTTAATAGTATTTGCTGCAATTGCCAAATGCTTTATATTTGCTTTTTAAATAAGCTGTCAATGCGCGCCAAAAAATCCTTTATTTTATTATTATTTATTTTTTTAATCCCTTTTCCTCAATTATTTGCTCAATTGGATAATACTGGTTTTGAGCAACCCATTGTAAAAGATTCAACACCTGAAACACCATTTAGTTTCACCCTGCGTGCTTTGGCATTTAATAAGAACAATGAGTATTTCAATAAGATCGTAAAAGGCTATACCTTATTTGGTTATAGAGTAAGCCCGGCTATTGGCTGGCAATTACATAAAAATGTAAAAGTGGAAGCTGGAGCATTTTTGCATAAAGATTTTGGTAATAATAAACTAACTTATGCGCTGCCTTATTTTTCCATTTTATATGATTGGGACAACAGTCAGCTGATCTTTGGAAATATCAATGGCTCCATTCATCACAGACAAATAGAACCCATTGAAGATTTTGAAAGAATACTGTATGATGTACCTGAAAGCGGCATCCAGTACAGATATTTAGGTGATAAATTATTTCTGGATGCCTGGATCAACTGGGAGAAAATGATTTACCGCAATTCTCCATTTGAAGAACAATTGTCTGGAGGGTTGGTAGCTATTTATGAAATATACAGAGAACAAAACAAATCATTAAATCTACATTATCAGTTTAAAGGATATCATAGGGCGGGACAGATTGATACCGTAATCACAGACCCCCTAATTATCAGATATAATAATGTTTTTGGAGTTTCTTATGAAGATAGGTGGAGTAATTCTTTCTTTCACGGCTATAAGCTGGAAGGGCATTCTGTTCATTTTTTTGACGATTCCTTTGTATATGGATTACCTTATACACAAGGGTATGGCTATTATTTAAATGGGATGATTGAAACTAAAATGGGTGATTTTATGCTTAGTTATTGGTATGGAGATCATTTTCATTCCTATAAAGGCGGAAGACTATACCAATCATACACCACCCATTCAGGCTCCAGGAGGTCTGAAGATGTAAGGCAGTTGCTTATATTACGGGTGATGAATGAATTTAATATAGGGGAATCTTCCACTTTAATGTTGAGATTTGAGCCTTATTGGGACCTTAAGAATAATTTGTTTGAATTCTCTCACGCCATTTATTTTAATATTTTTAAAACCATTCCAATCACCAAGTAATTTAGTTGAATGAAAACAAGGTTCAGATATATACTAATCATATTTTTAGTAATAATAACCTTGTTTGTTGTTGCTAAGCAAGATTTAATCAGCTACGGTTGGATGCAGGCCAAAGGGCAATGGAAAGTAATTAATGATGCCAGGCCCTTTGAGTTTTACCTTAACAATTCTGATGTGCATGACTCAGTTAAATATAAGCTTAAATTGGTTAATGCTATCAAAAATTATGCTTCATCCTATTTGGAAATGCCTGCTGAGGGCCAGTATAATAAGATGTTCAATCAAAAAGGCAAAGATATTTTATGGGTAATTACAGCTTCATCACCTTATAAGCTGGAAAGTTACAGCTGGGAATTCCCTTTTTTGGGAAAAGTGGAGTACAAAGGCTTTTTTGAGGAAGAAAAAGCAGTTCATCTTAAAAATGAATTGCAATCAAAAGGATATGATGCCAGAATGAGGTCCGTATCTGCCTGGTCCACCCTTGGCTGGCTGGAAGATCCTGTATTAAGTAATGTTTTGGCCTATCCGGAAGGAAGGCTGGCCGAATTGGTGATTCATGAATTGACTCACGATGTGGTTTATATTAAGGATAGTGTAGATTTTAATGAAAATCTGGCCACTTTTATCGGACGAAAAGGAGCGGAGGGCTTTTTAAAGCATCATTACCCAAATGATAGCAGTTATTTAGAGCAATATTTGAAAAGAACGGCCGACAAAGAATTGCTGAACAGCTTTGTCAAAAGCTCCCTGGGCGGATTTCGTAAGCTATATAGTGAAATGGAACATTTGCCGATAATTGAAAAAGAACAGCTAAAGTATGATGCTTTTTTAGCATTTAAGGAAGAGTTGAAAACACTTAAATTTAATAGTTCTGCTTATCTTTCTTATGTATTAAATAATGAGGAGTTTAATAATGCTTATTTATTATCTTACCAAAGATATTCAGGCACACAGGCATTATTAGAAAAAGAATATAAAGAAAAACATAATTCTGACATCAAAACCATGCTCAATTACTATAAAGAGAATTTTAAATCATTATAAATGAGATTTTTTTATATTTCCTTGATGTTAAGAAATTGTTATTAACAGATATAAGGCTTAAATTATAAATTATTTTAGCGAGTTTTATGCTAACAAAAAACTGAATACAACTATGGGAAACAAGCAAAACCTTAAAGTGCTTGTCGTGGATGATGAAGCTGATATTCTTGAATTATTAGAGTATAACCTTCAAAAAGAAGGTTATGAAGTGAAAACAGCACTTGATGGCAGAAAAGCGATAGAGATGGCTAAAGAGTTTAAGCCTCAGTTGGTGCTGCTGGATATCATGATGCCACATCAGGATGGCGTTGAAACCTGTCGTCAGTTACGCGAATTGCCTGAAACGGCCAGTTCATTTATTATCTTTCTAACGGCGCGATCAGAGGAATACTCTGAAGTGGCAGCTTTTGAAAACGGTGCAGATGATTATATCACCAAACCTATAAAGCCAAGGGCATTAATGAGTCGTATCAATGCTTTTTTCAGGAGAGATGTTAAGAAGAAAGTAGATAGTGATAAAATAACAGTTGGCTCTTTAACTATTGACAGAACGAGCTATACTGTAACAATAGATGGTACTCAGGTTACTTTACCTAAAAAAGAGTTTGAACTATTATATTTCTTGGCACAAAATCCCAATAAAGTATTTAACAGAGAAGATCTTTTGCATAATATATGGGGGTCTGATGTGTATGTATTAGCACGCACAGTAGATGTACACGTGAGGAAAGTAAGAGAGAAAGTAGGAGAGGGTTATATTACAACCGTTAAAGGAGTAGGGTATAAATTTGATCTGCTTTAGTTATATTTGCAACCATTAGCTGATGTGATAAATTTTCAGCTCTAAAAGCATTATGTTTTATAATTCAAGAGGTGTTTCTATTTTATTAGCGTTGTCGATTTCAATCGTAACAACAGCTTTTCTGAGCCTACTCGAAAATATTTCAGATGTAGCACTTATACTTACCTTTATACTTTCAGGATCTAGCTCCTATTTATTAATTTCCATAGTATTGGAATTTATTTTCTTTAAGGAAATCAATAGGATTTATGAGGTGTTTAATAAACTTGGTGAAAAGGATTACTCCTTTGTAGAGGAGCTGGAGGTAAAGAAAACTTTGAATCCGCTTAAAAAGATTAATCAAGAGATATTTTCCTATGCCGCCGTTAAACAACAGGAAATTGAAGAACTCAAGAGAATGGCGGCCTACCGAAGGGAATTTTTGGCCGATGTTTCCCATGAGTTAAAAACCCCTATATTTGCAGCGCAAGGATTTGTATATACTTTGCTTGACGGGGCAGTGAAAGACAAAGCCGTGAGAGGTAAGTTTTTGAAAAAGGCTGCCAAAAGTCTTGATGGATTGGAAATGCTGGTGAACGACTTGCTTACACTTTCGCACATTGAGGCAGGAGAAATTAAAATGCACTTTGAATGGTTTAGTCTGCGGGATTTAATGCAGGATGTTTTTGATCAGTTTGAAGGAAAAGCTGATAAGAAAAGTATCGATTTGCAATTTGATCAAACCTATACTAATGAAATAAAAGTTTATGCCGATTACCAAAGGATATTTCAGGTAATGCTGAACCTGATTTCAAATGCCATAAAGTACTCTGAGGATAACACAAAAGTGATTGTAGGCTTTGATGTGAAAGAAAAAGAGGTAGCGGTATCCATACGTGATCATGGTACAGGTATTTCTCCGGATCACATTAAAAGGATTTTTGAAAGGTTTTACCGCATAGATAAAAGCAGGTCTAAAGATAGAGGGGGTACAGGTTTAGGCTTAGCTATTGTTAAGCATATAATTGAAGCTCATGGTTCATCGGTTTCAGTAACAAGTGCCGTAGGGAAAGGGTCAACTTTTAGTTTTAACTTACCCCGTAAAGCATTGGGCAATGATAAGTCTGGTAAAACAATAGCAAAGTCTTCAGTTTAAAATAGGGATTAACTCCTATATAAAGAGTTTAACAATAATATGTACATTAATTCATTGAAAAGTCTGATCATTTCAGAATCAGAAGATTATATTTTCATCAATAAGCCGCCTTTTTTTTCCACACTTTCCGATAGGCATGATACTATTACTATCTTATCGCTTACTAAGGATTATTGGCCAGATGCTCAAATCTGTCACCGATTAGATAAAGAAACCTCAGGCATACTATTAATAGCTAAAAATCCGGAGGCCTACAGAAATGCGGCCATTCAATTTGAAAAAAGGCAGGTAAAAAAGATTTATCATGCAATAGCAGATGGTATTCATGATTTTAAGGAAGAGGTGGTGGATTTACCTTTACATATTACTTCATCAGGTTATGTAAAGGTGTCTCATAAAAAAGGCAAAACGGCGAAAACTATTTTTAATACCCTACAGGCATATAAAAAGCACACACTAGTGGAATGTTTGCCAGAATCAGGAAGGATGCACCAGATTCGGGTACATTTAGCAGCTATAAAAGCTTCTATTGCAGGTGATGAGGCATATGGAGGTCATCCTTTATTGCTTTCTGAGTTTAAGAAAAAATACCATAGCAGTAAAGATGAGGAGGAGCAGCCTATCATGAAGCGTTTTGCTCTTCATGCTGTACAACTGGGAATCACCGATCTTTCAGGGAATTTTATGGTGGGAGAAGCGCCATATCCAAAGGATTTTGCGGTTGCAATCAAACAATTGGAGAAAAACAGAAATTAAGTGATTGAATTATTGAGATTTAAGACTAATTTTCGCAAAGAGTGTTGCATTTAAATTTTTAAGAATCTATCTTTGTGTCCCATTTAGAGGATAGTACGTTCTGTTTAATATTGCAGCCGGCTCTAAATGACTTAGTTACAAGAAGTTAAGAACAATCAAAAAGAAAAAATAGTGGATACGCTTAGTTACAAAACCATCTCGGCAAATAACGCTACTGTAAACAAGGACTGGATTGTAGTAGATGCAGCAGGAAAAGTTTTAGGTAGATTTGCAAGTGATGTAGCAAAATTAATCCGAGGAAAACATAAGCCCGGCTATACTCCTAATGTAGATTGCGGGGATAATGTGATTATCATCAATGCTGATAAGATCGTTTTGACCGGTAAAAAATGGGATGACCGTGTTTACCAGAGATATACAGGCTATCCGGGTGGACAGCGTGATACGACTCCTCGTCAGTTGAAAGCAAAATCTTCTACTTTATTGGTAGAAAGATCTGTAAGAGGAATGTTACCTAAGAACAGATTAGGTAGAGAGTTATTCAGAAACCTTTATGTATATGAAGGAGCTGAGCACCAGCATGAAGCACAAAAACCAACAATCAAAGAAATCTAAAAACATAATAGATGGAAGTTATAAATACCATTGGTAGAAGAAAAACATCTGTTGCCCGTTTATTTTTACAAGCAGGCAAAGGAAACATAACTGTCAATTCAAAAGACATTAAAACTTATTTTCCTACCGAAATTTTACAGGCAATTGTACAACAGCCTTTCGTAACATCAGGTACCGAAGGTTCATTTGATTTAAAAATCAATGTTGACGGTGGCGGTATTGCCGGACAAGCTGAAGCTATTCGATTGGCTATTTCTCGCGCTTTGTGTGAGATTGATCCTGAAAACCGTCCTGCTTTGAAAAAAGAAGGATTCCTTACAAGAGACCCGAGAATGGTTGAACGTAAGAAATACGGTAGAAGAAAAGCAAGGAAGAAGTTCCAGTTTAGTAAGCGTTAATCAATATATACTTTATAAATATAAATTTCTATGGCAAAGCTTGAGTACAAAGATTTACTGGAAGCTGGTGTGCATTTCGGACACTTAACAAGAAAATGGGATCCCAAAATGGCCCCTTACATTTTTATGGAGCGTAATGGCATCCATATTATTGACTTGAACAAAACACTTGCTTCTTTAGACGAAGCATGTCATGCCATCAAACAGCATGTGAGATCAGGGAAAAAGGTAATGTTCGTAGCGACTAAAAAACAAGCACAGGATATCGTGCAGGAAGAAGCTAAAAGATTGAACATGCCTTACGTGACCGACAGATGGTTAGGTGGAATGATGACTAATTTCGCTACTATTCGTAAGTCATTGAAAAAATTGTCAGGTATCGATAAGCTTATGAAAGAAGAAGCATATCTTAACCTTGCAAAAAGAGAGCGTTTAATGATTCAGCGTGAGCGTGAAAAATTAGAGCGTATTTTAGGTGGTATTACTGAATTAAATCGTTTACCATCAGCATTATTTGTTGTAGATATTAAAAGAGAGCACATTGCTATCAAAGAAGCGCAAAAACTAAACATACCTGTTTTTGCAATGGTTGATACTAACTCTGATCCTACACAAGTTGATTATCCGATTCCTGCTAATGATGATGCATGGAAATCTATCAGCATTATCTTGAAAACTTTTGGTAAAGCAATTGAAGAAGGTTTGATGGAAAGAAAAGCGGAGAAAGACGATGCTAAAATGAAACAAGCTGAAGAAGAGAAAAAAGCAGTTGATACTAAGTCTGAAAAGGCTGACACCAAAGAGGAGTCAAAAACATCTGCTGAATAATCATCTCAAATTTATTAATATTGAATAAAATCAAAATTGAACATTGGACTCGCTTCGATGTTCAATTTTTTTTTACACACAACCTCTGCAAGAGTATTTAACTAAAATATTTAACCA
>JBEPWY010000012.1:3010-21844 GCA_041642185.1 Marivirga sp. | reverse complement strand
GGCTCAAAATTTTCGTGTATTAGTTCTAATGCAGTTTTTTCTAGACTATTACTTATTATCTTGCGTTCATTAAGATTAGTAATGTGAATTTCAGGCATATTACAATATTTACAAAAAAAGTAAAATAAATAATGGAGAGCAAATTAAATCATCAGGCGATTGATGCTTACGCCAAAGCTTTTGCAAAAAAGATTTGTCAGTCATTTTTTTATCAGAATTCTCATATCAGTGGTCAGGAAATCTTGAATTTATCGAAATTTAAGCAAACCAATCTGATTGTACTGAAAAATTTGTTTCGAAAATGGAAAAAAGAGAACGCTAAATTACAAAGTCCTTATTTCGATTATCATAATGAGGAGGTTAAAAAGGCTATGAAAGATTTTATGAATACGCTTTCACGCCATATATCAGTTAAAAAAGAACATTTTGAGCCACTTTTGAAGGAGTCAGTTAAGGACAGCATTTTATTGGTGTTTTCACCCTATGATTTTTTTTCAAAAGAAATAAATCAAAGAGATGACAGCAGAATAGGTTTAAATGATTTAGAAGATTTAAAGAAATATATCAAAATCAATGACTTTCTCTTAGATGGCTTAATTGACAAATTTAAATCTCAAAAATTGGGAGTAGCCTTTAATGACGAAGCTTTTGAATTGTTTAATGAAGTATGCGCCCAATCAGAAGAGCAACCCGAAGATGTACAGCCATACCTGCAAGCATTCTCTGAGGAATTACCGCTTACCATGAGCGATGTTTACCTTGAAAGCGGATACGATTCTGTTGTTGAGAAAGAAAACCCTGGCAACGGAAACTTAAATGATACATTGAAGCATAAAGAGCATGTTTCTTTGGCGGATAGATTATCTAAAGGAAATAAGAAAAGCATTAAACAGCAGTTGACACTAAATCAGCGGTTCATGTTTGTGAATGAATTGTTTGCTGGAAACCAAAAGAATTTCCTGTTAGCCATTGAAGAAGTGGATACTTTTGGTAATTATGATGAGGCTTACATCCACATCAAAAAAGCATATGTAGCTAAGTATGAGTGGGACTTGGATGCTGAGGAGGTTCAGGAGTTTATGGAATTGGTAGAGAAAAAATTTTCCTAGATGAATTATCTCTTAATATCAATTAGTTGTCTCCTTCTTTAAGTTCAAAAAGGAGACAACTCAACTATCTCGTCAACACCTGCATTCTATGCGCATCCAGCTTGATCAGAACAAACAGTAATATGGTAAAAGACCAGAGTGAGGAACCTCCATAGCTAAAGAATGGTAATGGTATGCCTGCTACAGGAAATAAACCGATAGTCATACCTATGTTTATACCAAAATGGACGAAGAAGATACAGGCCACCGCATAACCATAAACCCGGGCAAAATTTCCTTTTTGTCTTTCGGCAATAAATACAACCCTAAGAAGCAGAGCCATAAATAAGAAAATTAGGATAAAGCTGCCCAGCCAGCCATGCTCTTCACCTATTGTGCAAAAAATAAAATCTGTACTTTGTTCCGGAACAAAATCGTATTTGGTTTGAGTGCCTTCTAAAAAGCCTTTTCCTACTGCTCCACCTGAACCTATTGCAATTTTAGATTGTGTTACGTTCCATCCATAGCCTAAAGGGTCGGCATCTGGATTAATCAATGATTTTATTCTGTTTTGCTGATGGGGTTTTAGTACCTCGCTAAATACATAGTCCACACTGCCTATTACAGCAATAACACCGACTACGCCCACAATTATTAAAACAATTTTTTTAACTTTTCTACTGTTGAAAGCAATTAAAATAATGCCCAAAACTACTGCCCCAATAATCAGGTACATGGGTTCTACCATTAAAGTCAAAATAAATATAAAAATAAAAGCAACGCCCATGCCTAAATAATAAGCAGGTAACCCTTCTCTATAATAAACCAATACAAAGGCTAAAAAAACCATAGCTGTTCCGGCATCTCCCTGCATTACAATTAATGCAATAGGCAACAGCACCAACCATGAAGATTTGATTTGGTCTGTTAATCTCTCTAGTCGAATATTTTTACTGCTGAAAAATTTTGCAACTGCCAACGCTGTAGTAAATTTTGCAAATTCAGAAGGTTGCAATCTTACAGGCCCAAAAACAAACCAGGATTTATTACCGGAAATTTCAGTTCCAAACAATAAAACCAGGATCAGCAACACGATAACGCCTGCATATAAATAGTAAGCGAAGGAGTCAAAAAACCTGAAATCAATGATCATAATCACAATGATGAGCACAAATGATCCGGCGATCCATATCAATTGCTTACCTGAATTTTGGCTAAAGTTAAAGATACTTTGCACTTGTTCGGCATCATAACCAACTGCATATATATTAAGCCAGCCGAAAAAGACTAAAACAAAAAATATGGCAATCAACAGCCAATCTACCCTATTCCATATGGAGTCTTGTCTGCTCATTTCAGATTATTTAAATAAGCTTTAGTCATCACATAATTTTCTACCCATGCTCTATTTTCAGCCACACCACCCTTTACATATTTTTCAATCAGTAAACCGGATATAGCAGCGGCTACACCACCTCCCCATCCTGCATTTTCCACATATACTGAAATGGCAATTTGAGGACTTTCCTTGGGCGCAAAGGCCATAAAAGCGGAGTGGTCAAAACTGTTTTTATTTTGAACGGTACCTGTTTTACCACATACTACCACATCTTTAATTCTGGCTACCCGGGCTGTACCATCCACAATTTCAGCCATTGCATCTACTACAGTAGTAAAATGTTCAGCATCTATGCCAGTATCTTCTCTTTCATAATCTATTTTCAAAAAAGTATCAGGTGTATCTATTCCTTTGGCCAAATGAGGCGCAATAAAATACCCTCTGTTTGCAAGGATTGCTGCTAAATTTGCCACCTGAAGTGGGGTGGTCAAAAGTTCTCCTTCCCCAATGCTTAATGAGTAGATAGTATAAAAATTCCAGCCGCCTTCACCATAATATCTGTTGTAATATGATGGTTTTGGCACTAACCCCCCTTTTTCATTAGGAATTTCTATACCTAGTTTACGGCCGAAACCGAGTTTATATAAATATTCATCCCACATGCTCAGTCCAATTCTGGAATCAACATTTATTTTAGGGTCTTTTCCCTGATTAATAATTTTTCTAAACGTATGATAGAAATAAGGATTACAGGAAAACTTGATGGCACCATGTAAGTCTTCATTTGTGTGGTCGCCATGGCAGTTAATTATACCTCGGTTACATACAGTGCGGGTTTGGGGAGTAATTACGCCTTCCTGTAAGGCAACTAAAGATTGAACCAATTTAAAAACCGAGCCCGGTCTATAGGTAGCCATTATGGGCCTATTGAACAATGGTTTAAGTGTATCCTGGTTTAATGCTTGAAAATTACTGCTATATTTCCTACCGGTAAGGAGGCTTGGATCAAATGATGGACTATTTACCATTGCCAAGATTTCGCCTGTGGAAGGTTCAATGGCTACGATACTTCCGACTTTATCATCCATCAAATATTCCGCATATTTTTGAAGCTCCAGGTCTATTGTGCTTATCAAATTGTTTCCAGGCACAGAGGCAGAATCAAAAGCGCCATCATTAAAAGAACCTTTTTCTATACCTCTAACATTTACTAATTTATATTTTACACCCCGTTTTCCACGTAATTCACTTTCATAGGCTGCTTCAAGGCCGCTTATCCCAATAAAATCACCTGATTTATAATAGTTAGTGGTGTCTTTGGTTAATTTTGATTTGCTAATTTCCCCTATATAACCTAAACCATTGGCGAATACAGGTTCAGGGTAACTTCTAATTGTTCTTGCCACAGGATAAAACCCTTTATACTCTATAAACTCATCCTGTATTTTAGCAAATTCTTCATTGCTTAGCTGAGGAAAAAATAATGATTGTTTGATATAGGAGTATTTTTTTGCAGCTAAAATCTTTGTCTCAAATTCTTCCTTTGTAATTTCAAAAAGGTCGCAAAAGCGTGCTGTATCCGCAACTTCTATTTCCTTTGGCACTACCATTATATCATATACCGGAGTATTATGAACAATGATTTTGTTGTTTCTGTCGTATATTAGACCACGATAGGGATATTCAATAACTTTATTAATAACATTGTTTTCAGCCGCCAGTTTGTATCGACTGTCCATCACTTGAATGGAAAATAGTTTAACTAAAAAAATGATTCCAATAACAATAAATATTGCCTGGACGTAAAATTTTCTGTTTTCAATCATGAATACCTGCCTTTCGAATAGAATAGATACTGAATGATTACTAACACCAAAACTGTCAATAAAGTGCTTGCGATTACCTTAAATAATACAAAAAAGAACAAATGAAATCCACCTGCCTCAATAAAAAACACCACAGATAGATGCAGAAATGTTAACGGCAATGAATAAGCAATAAACCAGGATAAACTAATATCCTTAACCGCAGGACTATCCACGTTTTCATACCCTCCTCGGGGAGTTATAGCATTAATCCATAGAGGCCTTACAAAAGCAAGGAAAGTGGAAGCTGCCATATGTGTTCCCAGACTGTTATAAAAAATATCAATAATGAATCCAGTAAAAAATGCAATTAGCATCAGGTTGTTTCTGCTGATACCCAGTGGTAGAAGTAAAATAAATCCTACATAAATAAAACAAAAAGCACGGTCATAAAGCACTATGTTTTGGGCTAATAATATCTGGGCGCTCACAAACAGGACCCAGATGAAAACTTGCTTTATGTTAAGAGTATTAATCATTTGAAATTTCTAAGATTTGTTCCAATCAATCTTTTTCCTGTTTAAACTTACTTCCAATCACGTACACATAATCAAGGCTATGAAAATCAACAGATAAATCGATTGTTATATCGTAAAATGTGGCATTCTCGTCAATATTTACAGTTTCCACTTCACCTATCTTTACACCTGCAGGAAATAAAGAATTAAAACCTGAAGTTACGATGTCCATTCCAACTTCTACTTTAACATGCCTCGGCACATATTTCAATGACATTTCTGTAGGATCTTTGCCTTCCCAGGTAGCAGTACATAAGGTTTCTGTCTCTGCAATAACTGCGGAAATAAGCAGGTTGCCATTTAATGCGGAATATCCTGTTGAAAAGTTTTTGGAGACACTTTTAATTTTACCTACTGCTCCATTTGGGTTTACGACACCCATTCCTTCTTTTACACCATCATTACTGCCTTTGTTTAAAGTAAAGTAGTTACGAAACCTGCTTACTGAGTTATTAACTACTTTAGCAATTGTATAATCATATTGGCCAGAAAGGTAAATAGGAGTGAAAAATTCTAAAGAATCAATCATAGGGGTTGAAAGCGCTAATTGATTTCTTAGATTTTCATTTTCCGCAGCTAAATTTTGATTTACCTCTTTTAGCTGGAAATAATCCTGAACCGATTGTTTGCTACTGTACACGTTACCCGCAAGAGAACTGGAAGAATTAAAATAGGAAGCGCTGATATAATCATTATGGTTAACTACGAGCCAACCACTTACCAATTCAAGCATCAGGAAGACAAAAAATGCTCTGTATTGATATATGAATTGAAATAACCTGCGCATTAAAAATGAATCTTATTTTTGGTTTTTATTGAAAAGAGCAAAAATTGAAAAGGGAACACAGGTTCGCTGTGTTCCCTTTTCAATTATGTAGTTAATTTTGCTTGCATTTAGCTCATTAAAACAGCTTTGTAGTGATTAATATTTTTTAATGCAATCCCTGTTCCTCTGACAACAGCTCTTAGGGGATCATCTGCAATATGAATTGGCAGTTTAGTTTTTAAAGCTAATCTTTTGTCCAGCCCTCTAAGCAAGGCACCACCACCGGTTAAGTGTATACCGTTGTCATAAATATCAGCAGATAATTCGGGCGGAGAAATCTCCAGAGCCTTAAGCACTGCTTCCTCTATTTTTGAAACTGATTTATCTATGGCAAATGCTATCTCTGAATAGGATACTTTAATTACTTTTGGAATCCCCGTCATTAGATCGCGTCCTCTGATTTCGTAATCTTCCGGACCGTCATCTAATTCAGTTAAAGCAGCACCAACTTCTATTTTAATTTTTTCGGCAGACCTTTCACCTATTAAAAGGTTATGCTGCCTTCTCATATAATCTAAAATATCTTTAGTAAAAGTATCACCTGCAACACGTATTGACTGATCACATACAATGCCGGAAAGTGCAATTACTGCGATTTCTGTAGTTCCACCCCCTATATCAACAATCATAGAGCCTACTGGCTGTTCAATATCTACACCTATACCAATGGCCGCAGCTATTGGTTCATGAATCATATATACTTCTTTAGCGCCGGCGTGCTCAGCTGAATCCCTTACAGCCCTTTTTTCAACTTCTGTAATACCGGATGGAATACAAATAACCATGCGATGAGAAGATGGAAAGAAGGTTTTTTTGCCGCCGTCAATCATTTTGATCATGCCTCGGATCATATGCTCAGCGGCATGGAAATCTGCAATAACACCATCTTTTAAAGGACGGATGGTTTTAATGTTTTCATGTGTCTTCTCATGCATCTGCATGGCTTGTCTTCCTATAGCTAAAACCTTGTTAGTGGCTTTATCGATAGCAATAATTGAAGGCTCATCAACAACTATTTTGTCCTTATGTATAATTAAAGTATTTGCAGTGCCTAAGTCAATGGCTATGTCACTTGATAAGAAGTCTAATATCCCCATGGATAATAATTATATTTTAAAAAAATCGCTTTCGAAATTTACAAATTTGTTTGGTAATTCATCCCATTCAACGAGATATTTTACCTATTAATCTAAATCTTTATTTTATTAATGTTTAAAATGTCTGAATCCGGTAATTACCATCTTCATATTATTTTTGTTGCAGTAATCAATACTATCCTGATCTTTGATAGAACCTCCGGGTTGTATTACAGCTGAAATACCTGCTTTATCAGCTATTTCCACACAATCAGGAAAAGGGAAAAATGCATCCGAAGCCATAACAGCGCCTTTCAAATCAAAACCAAAGTGCTTAGCTTTTTCAATGGCATGTTGCAAGGCATCTACTCTTGAAGTTTGACCCACGCCACTTGACAACATCTGACCTTTATTAGCTAGTATGATTGTGTTGGATTTTGTATGCTTACATATTTTGGAAGCAAATAACATTGCATCTACCTCATCTGATGAAGGCTCTTTTTCAGTAACTACCTTAAGGTCTTCTTTTGAATCCGTTTTAAGATCTCTGTCCTGCTCAATAACTCCATTAAGCAAGCTTTTAAACTGCCTTTTGGTTTTAAGATTATCCTTCTTCTTCAACAATATTCTGTTCTTTTTGCCTTTTAATACCTCTAAAGCTTCTTCTGAAAAATCAGGCGCAATTAAGATTTCAAAAAACAAGCTATGCATTTCTTCCGCTGCGTCCTTGTCCACTCTTTCATTAGTGATAAGAACGCCGCCAAAGGCAGATAAAGTATCTGCAGCAAAAGCTTTTTGATAAGCTTCTTTTACCGAATTGCCCAAAGCCATACCACAAGCGTTTGTATGCTTTAAAATAGCAAAGGCAGTTTCATCATCAAACTCTTCAATTAAGGAAACTGCAGCATCCACATCTACCAAATTGTTATAAGAAAGCTCTTTGCCATTCAATTGATCAAATATCGCATCTAAATTACCATAGAATTTACCTTCCTGATGTGGGTTTTCCCCATATCTTAAAGGTTTGTTTCTTAATATGCTATGTTTGAATCCGCTTAGGGTCTGATTTTTATTAAAGTAATTAAAAATAGCCGTATCATAATGAGAGGATACATTAAACGCTTGTGCGGCAAAAGCTTTTCTCTCATCAATATTGGACGCACCTTTGTTTTTAGAAAGTAATTCTTCCAGGGCTGCATATTGACCTTTAGAGGAAACAATTAAAACATCTTTATAATTTTTTGCAGCTGCTCTGATTAAAGAAATACCGCCAATATCTATTTTCTCAATAATTTCATCCTGATTAGCCCCGGAAGCTACTGTTTCTTCAAATGGATAT
The DNA here is from genome assembly GCA_041642185.1 of Marivirga sp. Taxonomy (GTDB): domain Bacteria; phylum Bacteroidota; class Bacteroidia; order Cytophagales; family Cyclobacteriaceae; genus Marivirga. The sequence goes on along the minus strand of JBEPWY010000012.1, from coordinate 13,793 downwards.
AAATCAACAATCACTAAATCTATTTCAGGGATTTCATATTCCTGTAGTTGTGCTTTATGTTCCTGAGAATCTCTTCTGCCTAAAATACCGCCAAATATTTTTGGGTGCAATGTCTTTACCCGACCTCCTAAAATGGACGGGTAACTTGTTAAACTCTCTACAGAAATCACCTTAGCACCTTGTTCTTCTATAAATTTCTGAGTACCGCCTGTACTGTAAATGCGTACGCCTTGGTCGTTCAATAATTTTATAATTGGCTCCAGTCTGTCTTTATAATAAACTGAAATAAGGGCTGTAGTGATTTTTTTTAGGGCCATGGGGTTTGTATTTTTGTTATAGAATCACAAAACTAATTGAATTATATTTTTTTCATTCTATATAGTGCTTTTTTTCAGTTACTTTCGAAGATTTTTTATATTAGATCAATAAAATTTAATCAATCTCCATTTAATAAAGTTATAATTAAATTGTAAATTAATAATTCAACTGTTTTAGAGAGCAAAATATTATAAATGTCTTTTTTTGATAAAATATATAATCAACTTTTTTCTTCAAAAAAGAATCAGGTATTAAGCCATCAAACATTAGATCGATCAAAAAAAGAACAGAGTCGTTTTGAAACTTGGTTATCCAATAAAAGTCATCATGAGATATTGGATAAAATTTATCATGCCTACCATTTAAAATTAACGGATATTAAAGATGAAATTCCAATAGTGCTTTTTAGAAGCGCCTATGCGAATGGCTTTGCCATTAGAAATAACGAACAGATTTTGAACAAAAGCTTCCCTTTCCTACAAGAATACTTTAAAAAGAAAATTATCGATCTGGGCTACCGTCAAGCGGGTTCGGATAAAAAAGTAAGTGCAGTTGAAAGTTTTGTACTTACTGTAGAGAAATACTACCTGAAACCACCTTTACAAGTTAAAGCACCGATTGATCAATTGTACGGAAACATTGCTTTAGAGCTTCATTATTTGAATGATACACCTAATTACCTTAAATTAACAGCCAGCATATATTCCGACAGGGCATATAAACCCCACCAGGATTTTGATGATTTGGTAGAGAAAATATTTACCAGTTAAGCCTGTTTTGGGAGTTCAATTATAAACTGTTCGATTACTTTAGGGAAATGCTGATGCTCAAGCAGCTGAACCTTGGCCGCCAACTGGGCAGCAGTCATATCTTCATTAACAGAGCAGCTAGCTTGAAATATTATATCTCCATTATCATACTCATCATTAACCAAATGAATGGTAATACCACTCTCCAATTCCTTGTTTTCAATAACCGCTTCATGCACAAAATGCCCGTACATACCTTTTCCTCCATGTTTAGGTAAAAGTGCAGGATGAATGTTTATAATTTTATCTGAATAGGAAGATACAATTGCGGGTGATAGCTTTAACAGAAAGCCAGCAAGTACAATAATATCTATTTCTTTTTCTTTCAGATAATCAAGCACAGGCTCTGCCGAATTAAATTCCTGTATAGAAAAAACCTGATGTTCTACCTCTTCTTTTTCCGCACGTTGCAGTACTCCTGCATTTTTACGGTTACTGATTACACAAACTACTTCAGCAAGATCTGAACCTTGGAAATAACGCATTATTTTTTCAGCATTTGATCCTGACCCTGATGCCATAATGGCAATTTTAATTTTTTTATTATTTGTCATCTTTAAAATTTTGCAAAAGGTTGATTTTATTTCAATTAAAAGAGATGAATAATTTCTCCTTAAAAAAACAACATGCTTAATATGCCACTGAGCATAATCAGTTTACAATAATTGCTTAAAAAGTGGTAATGTTTAATAGTGTCAGCTAACCGGAGCCGGTGTATAAAATAAATTATAAATAGCGTAAGTCCTGAGAAATAGTAGTACAGGATGTTATTTTGAAGGAACTGTGTCATGTATAATAGCAGAAAATAAAAAATAACAATCAATAGATACAGAAATACTTTAGTATTCCTTATACCCCATACAATGGGTAGGGTTTTACAACCGAAATTGGCATCACCTTTCCAGTCCTCCATATCCTTAATAATTTCTCTAATTAGGCTGATTGCAAAGGCAAAGAGGGCATAAATATGCAAAATTGTTTCTTTTTCTTTAAAATAAAGTGCCAAAATGGAAATAGACAAAGCCGTGAGTAAGGCGACTATAAAATTTCCAATAAAAGGCAATCTTTTAAGCTGATTGGAGTATAGCCATAGTAAAAAGGCCACTGTAAAATGGATAAGACCTATTTTCCAATGCAGGTAAAAACCGATGACAATGGCCAAAACATTAAGTGCGGTATGCCAGAATAAAACCACTCTCCTTTTAAGCACTTTGCCTACAATTACGCGATCGGGCTTATTAATGTAATCAATTTTTACATCATAATAATCGTTTATAATATAACCTGCAGCGGCTAGTAAAACAGTACTAAAACATAACAGAAATAAAGGGAGATTAAAAATGCTAACAGAGTCTATTATAAAAACAGCAGCCAGGTATTGTGTGAATACAATTATGATCAGGTTTTGAATGCGAATCAAGCGGAAAAAACCCTGAAGAGAGAAATTCTTTGGTGAAGATTTTGCAGCTGTCATCTTTATATTTAAAGGCATTCCTGATTAAATTCAAATTTCAGGATAAGCAGGCTTATCTCCTAATTCAAAAGCTGATATTTGTTGGTAGACAATAAAGTTTTATTGATGGCTATCCAATATATGCTGACTAATCATTCTATAAATCTCTTGAACACTTTCATCTCCGGATAGCATCTCCATATGTTTGTCAAGCGTTTCTACATCACCCCTTTTAGCAGGCCCTGTCTGGGCTTTTTTAGGGGACAAATTGATGCTTTTCTCTATGGTTTCAGCAATAAGTGGCCTGAGTAAACTAAAATCCAGTTTAGCATTCTTGAGAATATCCTCAGAAATGCTCATCATATGATTAGTGAAATTGCAGGCAAAAACGGCCGCTAAATGCATCTGCGCTCTTTGTTCAGAGGATACGGTTTGTACTGATTTACTAATACTTTTAGCCAGGGATATTAAAATGTTTCCGGCCTGATCATGGTCACTTTCAATTAAAAAAGGAATATTGTCAAAGGATACTTTTCTTGCTTTGGAAAAAGTTTGCATAGGGTAAAAAACACCATTTGCTGATGCCGCCGCATAATTCAACTCTTCTATACTTTTACTGCCCGAGGTGTGAACCAGTATACTTTGTTCTGGTAGTACAATATTTTTTACAACAGATTTAATTGCATCATCGGGAATGGCTAGAATAAATATTTGTGAAGGACTGTCAGTAAAATCCAGGTCTTCTTTCAATGTGGCATCGTATAGGTTGCCAATCAATTTTATGGCAGATTTACCGCTTTTGCTATAAACCTCTTTTACATAATGCCCGGCATTTTCAAGAACAGGGGCTAAATGCCATGCAACATTACCGGCCCCTATAAAGCTGATACTAAATGCCCTTTGTTTCATTCCATTCCCTTTTTACGCATTTTATAAAATTCAGAATACCTACGGAAAATGGCCATACTAAAGCCCAACATGAGTACTAAGGTCCCTATCCACAGAACATTGATAAGTGGTTTGTTGAGAGCTTTTATAATTATATAATCTTTCTGTGTGGTTCTTACTGATAGCGTGAAGGAATTAGTTTCCGGTTGAATACTTTGGATATTCACTTTAACGCCGATTTCCCGATTTTCATCAGGAATTCTTCCGGCCATGCTTTCACGAATCACATAATAAGGATTGAGGATATAATCTTCTCCGTCTCCGTATATCTTCACTTGAGCCTTTACAGCAAGATCTCCTTCTTTGAGTTTAGTGCCGTTTACTTCCTCTACTCTATCCACTTTCTCCAATATGGTAACGAAGTCATTCAGGAAGAATTTTTCTCCAAATGTTACTTCCATTTCCTGGGGATCTGACCATTCAATTTCCTGAGTAGGGTCCGGCACCGAAGAAACATGCACATATAAATCCCTATCTATTTTCCTTCTGATATCAGGCGAGGCTATTAATCCTCCCATATCCGGGTTGATCTGGGCTCTAGGGAAAAGAGAAAATTTATCTCCACCAGCGCTTAAATAATCAATTTTGTAGTAATGGTTTTCGCCATACACATTTAAAGTATCACCTTGTTCAAGTGTTTGATCGCCTTTTTGGACAGTCCGCTTAATTATTTTAGTGTTTGGTTGGTTGGTGTCTTCTAAAAAGGAAGCTTTAACATAACCGCCTTCATAAGACTCATAAAACCTACCTTTGTAAGTCATAGTATATTCACCCATATTTTGTGGGTCGTTAATATACAATGGCAAATTAGTTTGATTAAAATCTTCCTCTACTTCCTCAGAATTTGTTAAAAGTAAACCAGTATTGTTTAATGATGCAGTAGAAGAGTAACCGGAGGAGAAAAGCATGCCTATCAACATCATTCCTATACCAATATGAGCAATTGCACCGCCGGAAAGTTTATAGTTGCTCTTTAGCACTTTTAATAATATTTTTCCGTTTGCTATTATTGTATAAATACCACTTATTACAACCAAAATATATACTATATCAGTCATTCTTACTGTGGTGATTACAATTGCAGAAAGCAATAATGTGATAAGGATAGGATATAAAAGAGATTCTTTCACTTTAGTGCGCTCCATCTTCTGCCACCAGAAAAACTGCCCTGTACCGGATAATATTGCTAATCCGATAGCAAACCAGATTTGCCATTTGGTGTAAAATTCAACCTGATCAACAGGAGGGGCTAAATTGGAAATGCCTCCAAATGATTGAATGATTGAATTGTATACAGGGATAGAAGTTGGTACGATAATTTGGAATGCCATTAAACACAATAAAGTAGCACCCATAAAAATCCAGAACTCTCTTGAGTAGGTCTGCACTTCTTTTTCTGTAGAGGGAATATGTTTCCACCTTACTATACATAAAACTATCGAAATTATCAGAAAGAATAATAGGTATAATAATAGCTGACCTGATAGCCCTAAATCAGTAAAGGAATGAACCGATGATTCTCCTAAAACGCCACTTCTTACCATAAAAGTAGCATACAGTACCATTAGGAAAACAGATAAGACTAATATGATTGATGCTTTCAAAGCTGTTTCACTTTTCTTGTAGGTAATCATGGTGTGAATGCTTGCTACTAAAACTAACCAGGGCACAAGGGAAGCATTTTCAACAGGATCCCAGTTCCAGTAACCACCAAAGTTTAATGTTTCATAAGCCCAGTAACCTCCCATTAAAATGCCTAACCCTAATATGGCAGCTGAAAAAAGTGCCCACGGTAAGGCGGGTCTCACCCAACCTTTAAAATCTTTTTTCCATAAACCTGCTATTACATAAGCAAATGGAATTAAAGTAGTGGCATAACCTAAAAATAAAACTGGGGGATGTATCACCATCCAGTAATTTTGTAATAAAGGGTTTAGTCCTGTTCCATCTTCGGGCACATAATCAGGGTTGAGGTTGAATACCGGAGCATCCATAGCCTCTCTTAATAATATAAATGGAGAACTTCCTATTTTAAAATCACCTATCACAACGCCCAATATCATGGATGCTAAAAATGCTTGTACTATTGCAAAAACCATCATTACAGATGGAGCCCATTTTTTATTGGTGGCTAAAAGGATAAAACCCAAAATAACATTCCAGAACAACCATAGTAGAAAACTACCTTCCTGCCCTTCCCAAAAAGAGGAAATTATATATTCAGTAGGTAAATCACGCGATGAATGGCTCCAGGCATAAAAGTATTCGAAATAATGGTTATAAATAATAAAAAAAAGAACGGCTACAATGCCGAAAACTGAAATACCATGCACTATAAAAGAAGCGCGACCATTTTGTATCCAGGAATTTTTCTTATCAAGAGATTGGCTTGTTTCGGCTTTATAAAAATTGAAAATGGAAATTAAAGCTGCTACAAAGCTTATAATAACAAAAAGGTGACCAAAGTCACCTATTGCGGAATGTATCATATATAAGTATTCAAATTAAATAACTGTTTCTTCCTGATATTTGGAAGGGCACTTCATTAAAATTTTATCGGCTACAAAATTTTCCTTTTTAAAGGAACCAATAACAACTACCTGCTCCGAGCGTGTAAAATCTGCCGGCATGGGCTCATTATAAAAAACTTCCTGCTCTACGCCATTTTCATCAACCATAACAAAGGTGAAGGAAAGCCTATCCTGAGAAGAGCTAATGCCTTGAACGTTTCCTGCATTATCTTTTTTAAGTTCACCCACCACATGAATCTTCTTGTCATTGCCCTTTAATGCCATATCATGTGCATCTTTAAAGCTGACATAGGAGCTGGCATCTCCTGCCGTGGAAACTATCATCATTATGGCTGCTGCAATAATGATGATACCGAAAACATAAGACTTTTTCATGTGTATGTATTTGTTTTTAAATGTCACAAGGAATTCCCATAAATCTATTCCTGCCAGAGGCAGGCAAGCTATCCCTCTGTTGCCCCGATAGCTATCGGGGTTAGGGAATTTATATTTATGCTCATTTCATAATTTTATCAATTCTGAAATTTCAACAAAAGTACTACCTAAAAAATTCTTTAGGGCTTATTTTTTAATGATTTTTCCAGTTTTTTTATTTTTTGTTCAGTTCTGATGGTATAAACCAGAAAACCTGCAAACAAAGTAACGATTATGGCAACTAAAACATATATTTTTCCTTCCGACCGCATAGTGTCTGCCATTTCAATACGGTTATTGTTGTAATCTTCTTCTTCAATAGCCTGCTTTTGTGAATGTGCCACAAAACTTAGGTTTATGAATAATATTAGAAATAAAAATTTAATCTTGTTCATCAATTTTTGTTTTAATAACTGAAAGCCTAATTCTTTGCTCGGTTAGCCATACACCTAACAGCGTCCATCCTATTATTGCAGGATAAAAAACAATTCTTAACCTGCCGTCTAATTCGTAAGCGTTAAATCCAGGATTTCCACCGTTTCCAGGATGTAAAGAGTCGGTCAACCTTGGAAGTATAAAAAGCAAAGGAATTAAAGTAGCGTATGCAAAAATATTATATACACTGCTGATTTTGGCCTTTTGTTGCGTATCAACAATAGAATTTCTTAATAAAATATAGGCAAAATAGATCAGAAGACCTATTGCGGATCCGTTCTGCTTAGGGTCCCCGCTCCATGCAGCACCCCATGTAAATTGCGCCCAAATCATACCGGTTGCCAAACCTAATATTCCAAATAAAATGGAGGTGTTTACCAATTCGATGGCATAGGTGTCATATTTCAAATTTCCCGTTCTAAGGTATTTTATTGAAAAAACAACTGAAGCCGTAAGCATTATAATCATCCCAAACCACATAGGCACATGAAAGTGCATGGCACGGATGGTTTCATTTAAAATGGCCAATCGAGGAGCTTCCATTAACAAACCTGCGATTAGTGTATAAAAAACCAAAGAGACCCCTAAAATTTTCCACCAGCTTTTTTTCATAATATTAACTTCTCCAAATAAAAGGAAACAATAAATAAGCCGTAGCAATCACTATGGCATCAACAGATAATAAAGTAAAGAGTTTTTCATTCATTAAAGCTACATCTATTCCATCAATTGCGTTTTTTGATAATCTTATCGCAATCAATAATACAGGTAGCAAAATAGGAAAACTTAATACTGCCAAAAGGGCTGTGCTGTTATTGGCTTTCGATACAATTCCTGAAACCAAGGTCAAGATGCCTGCGAACCCAACAGACACTAATAAAATTGTTAATAAAAAGTAAAAATGATTTACTACAGGATTACCTAAAATGATCGCATAAACAAAGAACCCTATCAGCGCAATTAAGATTGATAATATTGTATTAAAAATTAACTTCCCACTGAGTATTACCTGTGGTTTACAAAGTGTATAATAGTACAACATTCTGCCGTCTCCTTCGTGTAAAAAACTTTTAGCAACACCGTTTATATTAGCAAAAACAATAATTATCCAAAAAAGTGCATTCCAGGTAACAGTTTGCATTTGGCCTGATTTAACATTAAAACTGAGGTAACATATAAATATTGTGCTTACTAAATAAAGCACAATACTGTTGAAGGCGGTTTTATTTCGCCATTCAAGCTTTACTTCTTTATTAATGATAGATAACACTTGTTGTAACACGGCCGCAAATTTAATACAATCAATTCAATAAGGCATGGCATTATTCATCTTATGTCTTTAACTTTGTAGAAAATCCTTAAAATGAATATAGAAGCAACCGGTTTTGATGATCTTTACCTAATCACTCCCAAAGTATTTGAAGACCAGAGAGGGTATTTTTTTGAATCCTTTCATCATAAAAAATTCAGGGAAGCAACTGGAATCGATTGTGATTTTGTACAGGATAACCAATCACGCTCCAGCCGTGGGGTGATACGAGGATTGCATTTTCAAGTACCTCCAATGGCTCAGGCAAAATTTGTTAGGGTTTTGCAAGGTGAAGTAATGGATATAGTTGTTGATTTGCGTAAAGAAAAACCAACATTTGGTAAGACTTATAGTGTATTGTTATCGGCAGAAAACAAAAAGCAATTATTTATACCACGAGGATTTGCTCATGGCATTGTGGTATTAAGTGAATCAGCTGAATTTTTTTATAAGTGCGATAACTACTACAGTCCGGAAAATGAAAGAGGCATCATGTACAACGACGCCTCTTTAAATATTGATTGGAAATTGGAAGAATCAAAAAGAATTATATCTGATAAAGATTCCAAACACCCATCTTTTGAAGAATTTGCTTCTCCTTTTTAATTTTTACTAAGCCAATTCTTTGTTTCTTTCGGCTTCTACTTTATTAAGGTATTTGTTAAAATAAATTAGTAGAATAATAACATAGGCTATTCCAAGCCCTATTAAGCAGGAATAGAACCCAATTTTTAGCAAACTGGGACTGTCAGGTTTAGAAAAAACTGTGAAGCCATCAATTAATTCAAAACTTGAAGTTAAATATAGCTCCTCCTGTATTTCTAACTTTTTCTGATAAAGCAGTTGACTTTTGTCAAAAATAGACATAGGATCAATAACCTGATCATCGTTCATAATCACATTGTTTGAACCAGTCCTGCTTCTCTCATCATACCGGGCATAGTTTTTAATCACCAGTTTTTTAAGACTATCGAGCTTGTTAAGTTCCTCTTCGATATTTTGTTCCTCTCGTTTAAGGTTCTCTATTTCAATCTCAAGTCTCTTTGAAATATATTGGCTATTTCTGAAATAGTTTAACAAAGGCTTTTCAAGTACAGCCAGATCAGCATTGTCAAATACTTGAACAAAAATGCGGTAGGTTGATTTGTTTTCGTTTTTAAGCTTTTCAACGAATTTATTGATTACCTCTTCATTGTCAATTTCGGATTTTAACTGTTCTTTTAAAACTTCTAGCTCCACTATTTCTTCTTCCGAAACAAACGGTTCATAATAGAAACTCTTGAGGTTTTTAGCTACGGAGGTATCAATATTTAGAGTTTTTACTAATTGAGCATAATTTTGTTCCTGACAGAGCAAATCTAACTTTTCTACAGAGCTTTCTGTAAGCTTTCCGGTGGAGTGCTTGTTGTTAAGTAGCATGGAACTGGTGTAATAATCCGGCAGTACATATTTTAAGGCTATTCCAATTAAACCGGCTAACACAACAAAGAGAAAAATTATTTTAAAATATGTAATAGTAGCATTTTTAATCCCTACTATTAACATAATGAACCCTAAAAATATATTCTTGAAAAAATCTCCAATGGAAGAGAATAATTGTCTCAAATCAATTTCATCTGAGCCATTGTTATTGTTTTGTTTATTTTGTTCTTCAGACATTATTTTCTTAAAAATTTTTACAAATTAACATAACTTTCTTCAGGTTTTAAAATATTTGTTTACACTAATCCTTTATTCCTCTAATTCTATCCTTAAATTTGCTAATAATAAAAATAAAATCGATTTGAAGACTATATTAATAACAGGTGGAGCAGGCTTTATAGGATCACATGTGGTTCGTTTAATGGTAAATAAATATCCTGATTATCAAATCATTAATTTAGATAAGCTAACCTATGCAGGTAACTTGGAAAACCTACGAGATATTGAGGATGCTAACAACTATATTTTTGAAAAAGGAGATATAACTGATGAGCAGTATGTATTTAGCCTTTTCGAAAAATATGATTTTGACGGAGTGATTCATCTGGCGGCAGAGTCACATGTTGACAGGTCTATTTCCAACCCAATGGAATTTTTAAAAACCAATATTTTTGGTACCGTTACCTTACTAAATGCTGCCAAAGAAAGCTGGAAAGGTAATTTTAAAGATAAATTGTTTTATCATATTTCAACAGATGAGGTTTATGGTTCACTAGATAACGGAGGTTTTTTTACTGAATCAACTTCCTATGATCCGCAATCACCTTATTCAGCCTCAAAAGCTGGTTCCGATCATTTTGTAAGAGCTTATGCTAATACCTACGGATTACCAATTATAATTAGTAATTGTTCTAATAATTACGGTCCGAATCAATTTCCTGAAAAACTGATCCCGCTCTTTATTAATAATATTAAAAATAATAAGCCACTTCCTGTATATGGGAAGGGGGAGAATATAAGAGATTGGTTATATGTAGAAGACCATGCAAAAGCTATAGATTTATTATACCATAAAGGAAAGACAGGGCAAACCTATAATATTGGAGGATTTAATGAATGGACCAATATAGATCTTATTAAAGTG
>JBEPWY010000012.1:0-3000 GCA_041642185.1 Marivirga sp. | reverse complement strand
GCAAAAGCATGGATAAGAAGTTAGCCAGAGCAGAGGGGGAGTCCGAAAAGTTGATCACCTACGTTACTGACCGCGCAGGGCATGATTTACGCTACGCCATCGATGCTGATAAAATAATGAATGAGCTGGGTTGGAAACCAAGCTTACAATTTGAGGAAGGCATTGAAAAGACAATAGATTGGTATATGGAAAACGAGGCCTGGATGAAAAACGTAACATCGGGTGCTTATCAGAAGTACTATAAAAAAATGTATCAATAGGAGAAGTTATTTCAACCTACCAATTACTAAAACCATTTATCAAAAAACCTAATTCAATATGAAAGGAATAATATTAGCTGGAGGATCAGGCACACGGTTACATCCATTAACTATAGCAGTAAGTAAGCAGCTGATGCCTGTTTATGATAAACCCATGATATATTATCCACTTTCAACACTCATGTTGGCCGGAATAAAAGAAATATTAATTATTTCCACGCCAGAGCATACCCATATGTTTGAGCAATTATTGGGAGATGGATCAAAATTAGGTTGCAAATTTGAATATGCTATTCAGGAAAAACCAGAAGGTTTGGCACAGGCCTTTATTATTGCAGAAGATTTTGTAGGTAAAGATGATGTGGCTTTAATATTAGGAGATAATATATTCTATGGCTCGGGGATGAGCAAATTATTGCAGTCTAACACAAAACCTGATGGAGGTATTGTTTATGCTTACCATGTTCACGATCCTGAACGATACGGAGTGGTAGAATTTAATGAAGACGGCAAAGCAATTTCTATTGAAGAAAAGCCAAAGGAGCCAAAGTCTTCCTTTGCAGTTCCGGGTATTTATTTTTACAATAACTCAGTAATAGAAATAGCCAAGAAAATACAGCCCAGCCCAAGAGGAGAATTAGAAATTACTGATGTAAACAAGAAATATCTTGAGCAGGGAAAGCTGGAGGTAAGCGTTTTGAACAGGGGTACAGCCTGGCTGGATACAGGAACTTTTGCTTCCTTAATGCAGGCTTCTGAGTTTGTAAGGGTAATTGAAGAACGGCAGGGATTAAAAATCGGCTGCATTGAAGAAGTTGCCTATCGAATGGGCTTTATAGATAAAAACCAACTAAAAACCTTAGCCCAACCATTAGTGAAAAGCGGTTATGGTGAATATCTTTTGAGGTTATTGAAATAGAATTTAATTCACCAGTTTAAAAGCCGGAGTTAGTTTGGGGTAATTTCAAACTCATTTCGGTTTTTTATTTTTTGATTGTTTTAACATACAATAATTCAATACAAGTTAAATGAGTAGAAAAAATACCACCTCCAATACTAGTCTTCTAAAAGTATTTAAAACAATTATCTGGCCCAGAAGAAAATATGTCTTTACTGGTTTGGTACTGATTATTATAAGTCGATTTGCCTCTTTGGTACTACCAGGCTCGAGTAAGATTCTGATTGACGATGTGGTGCCAAATGGAGATATGGAAATGCTTAAATGGTTAATTTTAGCTGTTGTGGCCGCTATAATTATTCAGGCTGTAACTTCATTTGCACTAACCCAGATTTTAAGTGTGGAAGCACAAAATTTAATTGCACAACTCCGCTCTAAAGTACAAGCTCATATTTTAAAACTACCCATTCGTTTTTTTGATAATACTAAAACGGGTGAGCTTGTTTCACGAATAATGACAGATGTGGAGGGTGTAAGAAATTTAGTAGGAACCGGATTGGCACAAATGGTCGGCGGATTATTAACCTCTGTTGTTTGTTTATTCCTTCTAATTAGTATCAGCCCTATGATGACTTTATATGTTTTGGTGCCAGTAGCTGTTTTTGGATTTATATCATTAAAAGCATTTGGAAAAATAAGACCAATTTTCAGGGAGAGGGGCAAAATAAATGCAGAAGTTACTGGCAGATTAACAGAAACCCTGGGTGGTATACGGGTTATAAAAGGATTTAATGCTGAATTGCAGGAAATCAGAATCTTTGCAGAAGGCGTTGATAAGCTATTTAAAAATGTAAAATCTAGTTTAATTTCAACCAGCTTAATTACCAGCTCGGCTACTTTGCTTTTAGGATTGGCTTCTGCAGGTATAATGGGTATAGGAGGCTATATGATAATGCAGGAGGAACTTACTTTTGGAGATTTTCTTGCTTTTACGTTATACCTAGGGTTTATGATTGCACCTATTGTGCAGATGAGTAACATTGGTAGCCAGTTGACGGAAGCTTTTGCAGGCTTGGACAGGACAGAAGAAATCATGAATACAGGTGTCGAGTCGGATGATGAAGATAGAGTAGTAGTGTTAAAAAATATTCAAGGCCATATTTTGTTTAAAAATGTGTCCTTTGCTTATGAAAGCAACAAAGAGGTATTAAAACAAATTAGCTTCGAGTCCAAACCCGGTTCAGTAACGGCTTTGGTTGGAACTTCAGGCTCAGGAAAGACTACTATATCCGGAATTGCCGCTTCTTTTTTAACTCCTGATGAAGGCACTGTATTAATTGATGGACAGAATTTAAAGCATGTTACCCTGGAAAGCTATAGAAGTCGTTTAGGAGTAGTGTTACAAGAGGAATTCCTTTTTGAAGGTACCATTAGAGAAAATATTCTTTTCCCAAGACCCAACGCATCTGAACAGGAGTTGCAAAAAGCTGTCTCTGCCGCTTATGTTAATCAATTTACCGATAGTTTTGAAAAGGGACTTGATACACAAATTGGTGAACGCGGAGTAAAGTTGTCAGGTGGCCAGCAGCAAAGAATTGCTATTGCCAGAGCTATATTAGCAGACCCTAAAATTTTAATATTAGATGAAGCAACCTCTAATTTGGATACAGAGAGCGAAAGCTTCATTCAGTCTAGCTTAAAAGAGCTGATGAAAGGCAAAACTACCTTTGTAATAGCTCATAGGCTAAGCACTATTCGTCAGGCAGATCAAATATTAGTAATTGAAGCAGGTGAAATTGTTGAGAGAGGCACGCATGATGAGTTGATAGCTTCCAATGGGCG
>JBEPWY010000011.1:19421-22455 GCA_041642185.1 Marivirga sp. | reverse complement strand
CGGCCCAACGGATTACTTTCCAAATATTCAACATTCATTACTAGTGGAATATTAGCCTGTTGCAAGGGTTTGAGATTATCATAAGTACTTCCCATGCTGTAAGCCATTACCAATTCCGGCTGTAAACTTAATGTCTTTTCTATATTTATACCGCCTTTTTGGCCAATGTCCTGAATAAATCCTGCTTTAACTTTTGCTCTTAAAGTGCTGTCATAAATCCATTGTGTATCGGGGAATCCAATTAAATGATCTTCTAGCTGCAAAGCATCTAAAGCAGGCAAATGGCTGGTGGAGAAACAAATGATTTCATTTACAGGTGTTTTAATGTAAGCATCAGCCTTAATTGTAGGCTGAGGTTCGTTTTTAGGGTAGAGGATATAAGTGAAAACTTCCTGATCAGTTTGGGAATGTTTTACAGTGATTTTAGTATAGGTATCATATTCCTGAATACTTAATTTTTCGCTGTAGCGGATCAACTCTTTTCCGCTTTCTTCATCCTGTGCTTCTTTTGGGGAGTCGCAAGAGTAGCTTATAAATATAAAAAGCATCAAATATTTAATTCGCATTGTTTTCATCTGAGCAAAAATAATCAAATTTTAGAGAGTGTATATTATTGATTCATTTAAATGGGTACTTTAAATTACCATTAGCTTATTCAGAGCTAGGTGTTCTTGTAAAGTTTAGAATCTTCTTCCATTTAATTTCAATTGAATGTATTGACAAAAAAAAGGCCTGCGGTCCGCAAGCCTTTTTTTTGTCAATACATTCTTTATTGATTACTTCGCAAAGGAAACAGATCGCATTTCCCTGATCACAGTAACTTTAATTTGCCCGGGGTATTGCATGTCCTTTTCAATTTTCTGTGAGATGTCAAATGAAAGCTGACCTGCTTTTTGATCAGATACATTGTCTGCATCTACCATCACGCGCAATTCACGTCCCGCCTGTATAGCATAGCATTTGTTTACACCATCAAAATTCATAGCTAACTCTTCCAGCTCCTTCAATCTCTTGATGTAGCTGTCCATGATTTCTCTTCTGGCACCTGGTCTAGCGCCTGATATAGCATCACAAGCCTGTACAATAGGAGAGATGAGGGAAGTCATTTCAATTTCATCATGGTGGGCACCTATGGCATTTAAAACATCTGGATGCTCCTTGAATTTTTTCGCAAACTCCATACCTAAAATAGCATGTGGCTGCTCCGGCTCATCCGGCCAAACCTTCCCAATATCATGTAGTAAGCCAGCTCTTTTGGCCAACTTGGCATTTAATCCTAATTCAGAAGCCATGGTAGCACACATATTGGCCACCTCTCTTGAGTGTTGTAAAAGGTTCTGTCCGTAAGATGATCTGAATCTTAATCTTCCGACCATTCTTATCAATTCAGGATGCAAACCATGGATTCCAAGATCAATTACTGTTCTTTCTCCAATCTCTACTACTTCTTCCTCAATATTCTTAATAGTCTTGGCTACTACTTCTTCTATTCTGGCAGGATGTATTCTACCATCTTGTACCAAACGGTGTAAAGACAGCCTGGCTATTTCCCTGCGAACCGGATCAAAACCTGAAATAATAATAGCTTCCGGTGTGTCATCCACAATTATTTCTACTCCGGTAGCAGCTTCCAGAGCCCTAATATTCCTACCTTCTCTACCAATGATTTTACCCTTAATGTCATCGCTTTCAATGTTGAAAACAGACACACAATTTTCCACTGCATGTTCTGTGGCAGTACGCTGAATGGTGGAAATTACAATCTTCTTAGCTTCCTTGGTAGCTGTAAGCTTGGCTTCCTCCATTATATCCTTTATCAGGGAAGAGGCTTTTGTTTCCGCTTCATCCTTCAAGGCTTCAATTAATTGCTCCCTGGCATCATCAGCAGTAAGATTGGCAGCTTTCTCAAGAATATTTACTTGCTGTTGTTTAATTTTTTCAAGCTCTTCTTTTCTTTTAGCAACAATTTCAAGTTGAGCAGATAAGTTTTGCTGAAGTTTTTCAGTGTCTGCTTCTTTGCGCTTGAATTGCTCTAAATCTTTGGATAAATTCTGCTCTTTCTGTTTAAGCTTGTTTTCATTGGTTACCATCTGGTTTTTACGCCTGCTAACCTCTTCTTCAAAATCCGACTTTTTCTTAAAAAAATGCTCTTTTGCTTCAAGCATTTTGTCCTTTTTGGTGTTTTCAGCACTGATTTCTGCTTCTCTTACAATTAAAGCTGCTTTATCCTGTGCTTCACGTTCCAATTTATTCAAGAGACTCTTCTGAGCTATTTTGCTCAGGAAGAAACCTAATAAGAGGCCCGCAACACCTGAAATGATAATGTATAGTGTTCCCATTTTATATATATATTTATATTGCTGGGAAGCAGTGTTATTTGCTGAATGGGGGTATTATATTGATTGACTTATTAATTGATTTATAGAAGCTATTTTATTGAAAATTGATTCGTCAGCTCCCTGTCTGTTATCTTCTACACTTAATCTATCTATTAATGCATCAAAAGCGACCATAGAAAGCAGGTCCTGTTTATCATCAATACCAAACTTTTCTCTGTACGACTTCAATCGCTCATTAATTAACTTACCGGCTTTTCTGATACGCTCTTCTTCGTCCGCTTTAACGGTCATAGGGTATTCTCTGTCAGCAATTTTTATTTTGATGGATAATTCCCTCATAATCGTCCGGTTATCTATCTTGTTAAGTGTAATATACACTTATCAATTTCTTTAATATATTCGTCAATTTTACCCTTCATTTCAGAAGTTTCTTCCTCACTCTTCCCAATACTTCCTACAATCTTACTAATTTTATCTTGATTTTGAAAGTCATTGATCCTTTCGTCTTTTTGTTTCAATGCAGACTTCAATTCCTGATTCTCGCCTCTTAAAAGATTCAATTCATTCTTTACATTTTGATATTCACTCAAAAGTAGTTGAACTTTACGTTCCAGGGCATTTAATTCAGTATGTAGTCCGTCTTGATTCATTTTTATTTTCTAATTACAGCACCAATTTCTTTTTCAAAAGCCTGC